>CAILAQ010000035.1 GCA_903832165.1 uncultured Bacteroidota bacterium
AACACTGTAGCCATTCGGTTTCCACCCTCTCCTTCAATCTGAAGAACCTTACCGTTTCCGAATCGTGGATGGGTTACCATCATTCCGGACTGCACCAAAGCAGGATCATCCGGCTCAAAATCTTCATTCACCCCAACCCTGGCTGCCGGTTTATTGCTCACCGGAATTATTCTTCTTGGAGTAGGACGAGCTGGCCTGACTTCCTGGATTTCCTCATCTTCCCCATCCTCCTCATCCATAGTTCGCCCGCTGATATTTCTCTTACTGCCACCTGTCATCTTCAGGAATTTAGGGTCGATTTCACGGATGAACCTGCTTGGCCTGCAGTCAATCAGGCTGCCCCACCGGTATCGGGTCTTCGATAGTGTGATAATGACCCTCTTCATGGCCCTGGTTATGGCAACATAAAATAGCCGGCGCTCTTCTTCTATCTCCTTTGCCGAACCACTTGAAAATTGAGAGGGAAATAACTCCTCCTCAACTCCGGCAATAAAAACATATCCAAATTCCAGGCCTTTAGCCGAGTGGATAGTCATCAGACTTACCTTGTTCCTGTCCTCGGGTTTTTCATTATCCTGATCCGTCATGAGCGAAACATTCTGAAGGAAGAAATCCATCCCGCTCAAAGCGGAATCCTCTCCCTCCTGATTTCCACTATCAACAAATTCCTTGATCCCATTGATCAACTGCTCAATGTTCTCAAATTTACTCAACCCTTCAGGGGTCCGGTCAAAACGATATTCCTCAAGTATTCCGGTTCCTTGTACAACCTTCATGGCAAGATCATACGCATCAAGCGTATCTGCCAAATGAGTGTATTCATCAATCTGATGTTTGAACTGTACCAGTTTCTCCACCGTGCCTTTATTAAATTGGGGCACAAAAGCGATAGGATCTCCGATAACCAGCCATAACGGGCATTGAGCATGCATCGCGGCTTCGCCTAGACGATCAAGCGTTGTCTTGCCAATTCCTCTGGCTGGATAATTGATGATCCTCTTTAAAGATTCATCATCCCTGTGGTTCAGTATGAGCCTGAAATAGGCAAGAATATCCTTGATCTCTTTCCTTTGGTAAAAAGAGATGCTTCCATAAATCTTATAAGGGATGTTAAGCTTTCTGCAAGCTTCTTCAATAATCCGGGATTGTGCGTGGGTACGATAGAGAACAGCAAATTCCTTAAAGTCAACTTGCTGCTGCAGGTGCGTGTCAAGTATCCTGTTTGAAATAAATATGCCTTCTTCTTGATCTGTCAGAGATTGCGATACTTCAACCAATTCTCCTGTTTCATTCGCCGACCATACGTTCTTTGGAATCCGTGTCTGGTTCTTCTGAATTAAACTGTTGGCAGCTTCTACAATGTTTTGAGTTGAACGGTAGTTTTGCTCCAGCTTGAAAATCTTGTATTCAGGGTAATCATTGCGGAAATTCAGGATATTCTCAATCCTTGCGCCCCGGAATGAATATATGCTTTGCGAATCATCACCAACAACACAAAGGTTCCGGTGAGTGCGTGCCATCATGTTTACAATTGAATATTGCGAGTAATTTGTATCCTGATATTCATCAACAAGAATGTACCTGAATTGATCCTGATAACGTTGTAGTATATCCTGGTGGTTCTGGAAAAGCAGGAAAGTATTCAAAAGCAGATCATCAAAATCCATGGCCCCTGCATTCCGGCAACGTTTCGCATACGTCATATATATATTAGCCATCTCAGGACGTCTCGAAGATTCATCTGCCGCCAGCCATTCGCTTCTGGATTGATAGCTTTCTGGTGTAATAAGCTGGTTCTTTGCCGATGAAATCCTTCTTAACACCTCCCCCACGGGATAAATATCGTCATCGAGCCTCAGGTCGTGTAAGATGCTTCTAATTAAGCTTTTGGTGTCATCGCTGTCGTAGATGGTGAAATTTTGGGCA
>CAILAQ010000036.1 GCA_903832165.1 uncultured Bacteroidota bacterium
CGGTCCATCTTATTAATGAATCCAATTCTGGGTACTTTATACCGATCGGCCTGGTTCCAAACCGTTTCACTTTGAGGCTCAACGCCGCCAACAGCGCAAAATACGGCGATCATTCCATCGATAACGCGAAGTGATCGTTCGACTTCAACAGTGAAATCAACGTGTCCCGGGGTGTCGATCAGGTTGATCTGATATCCTTTCCATACTGCTGAAATTGCGGCAGAAGCAATGGTGATTCCTCTCTCTTGTTCCTGTTTCATGAAGTCCATAGTGGCTTGACCATCATGAACTTCTCCTATCTTACGGTTTATTCCGGTATAGAAGAGGATTCGCTCACTAACTGTAGTCTTACCGGCATCGATGTGAGCAGCGATACCAATATTTCTTAACTTGTTTAAGGGCATAGTGGTTATTTTTCGGGCACAAAGATAAGAAAATAACCGGTTTACGACTTCTTGACCGTAAAAGAGAAGGTCGACCCTAAACCCTGGGTGCTTCGAACGTTGATTGTTTGTCCGTGAGCCTCAACGATATGCTTAACAATTGCCAAGCCTAAACCCGTACCGCCTTCAGTCCTGGTACGGCTTCTGTCGACCCGGTAGAATCGCTCAAAAAGCCTTGGAAGATGTTTTTCCTCGATTCCGATCCCATTATCTGAGATCTCTACCAGGAAGTTTTCGACCATATCGTAGATACTTATTTTAGTACGACCGTTATCTATTCCGTATTTGATAGAATTGGTCACGAGGTTCACCAAAACCTGCCTTATTTTTTCGCGATCGGCATAAACAAATAGTCCGATATCGGTTTCAGTACCGAATTTCAATGTGATATTTTTTGCATTAGCAAGATCTTCAAGATGATGAAATACTTCCTTGCACAAGGAAAACAGATCGAAATGAGATTCATCAAGCTGCATTTCACCGCTTTCAAGTCTTGAAATTACTTCAAGATCTTCAATCATCTCAATCATCCGGTCTATATTAGCTTCGGATTTTTCGAGATAGGTTTTGTTGATAGTCTGGTCATCTATTGCTCCGGCATTAAGAGCAGAGACATAACCCTGGATATTAAAAAGAGGAGTCCTGAGTTCATGAGAAACATTCTCCAGAAATTCCCTTCGGTAAGATTCGAGTTTCCTGAGCTGCTCGATTTCCGACCTTTTACTCTCTGCCCAGTCTTTCACTTCCTGTTCTACGTTAGTGATCACCTCAGCGGTCATGTCAAAACTCTTATTCCGCTTTTCCTCTTTGGTCAGCTTAAGGTTGTGGATAGTTTTATAGATCAGTTTTATCTTGTCAATTAAATAGTTACGGATAACTCCCCGCAGAAACAAAAAAATGAAAAGAAAATCTATCGCGATATACCAGGCGAGAAACTTCCCGCTGAATTCGGTAACTTTTGCAAAGGTCAATATGAGGTAAGCACCAGTGATAAAACCTAAAATTACCACTGACATATAGAGAACCAACCTGATCGGCGAAGAGAATTTCATATAAGGGATTTTAATAATCGGTTAAATTAGTACTAATTTAAATGAGGAATTGCATCAATTCAATCCGGTCATTAACATATTCAGCCGAAAAGTTTTTTTCCTTCATTCTAAGGACCAGCGGCTCAAAATCGGAACTTCTTTTCAGGACAATTCCGATGAGGGCCGGCCCATTTTCACGGGATGTTTTCTTGGAATATTCAAAATGGACAATATCATCATCCGGTCCGAGTACATCTTGTACAAATTGTTTAAGCGCTCCCGGCCGCTGAGGGAATCGAACGATGAAATAATGTTTGAGATTAGCATAAAGTAAAGCTCTCTCCTTAATTTCAGGGAATCTGGTGATGTCATTATTCCCACCTGAAATTACCACCGCAGTAGTCATTCCCCATAGTTTCGATTTCATTACGATTGCGCCTGCCAGGGCCAGGGCACCGGCTGGTTCCGCAACGATAGCGTTTTCGTTGTATAACCGAAGAATGGTCTCGCAAATTAATCCTTCAGGAACGGTAATAATATCGTCAAGTAAATCCTTGCAAATAGAATAGGTAAGATTTCCCACTTGTTTTACAGCGGCTCCATCCGTAAACGAGTCAATGGAATCAAGCAGTACAGGCTTTCCGGCAGCAAAGGCTGCTTTCATGGATGGAGCGCCCTCCGGCTCAACACCAATCAGTTTGGTATTGGGCGAAAGGGCCTTGAAAACCATTGCGGTGCCGGCTGCTAAGCCACCTCCTCCAATCGGAAGCAAAATGTAATCAATGGGACTCGATGCCTGGCTCAGAATTTCCATTGCTACGGTGGCCTGGCCATTTATAACAGACTGATCATCAAAAGGATGAATAAATGACTGTCCTGATTTTTCACTGTCAAGGATAGCAGCGCGATAGGCTTCGTCATAAGTATCACCAATTAGTATGATCTCTGCGCGCTCATTGCCATAAAAGCCTACCTGCCCAAGTTTCTGGCTTGGAGTTGTAACAGGCATATAAATACGACATGCGATATCAAGCTTATTGCAGGCAAAAGCCACTCCCTGAGCGTGATTTCCTGCGCTGGCGCAAATAACACCACGGGAGCGCGCTTCTTCGGTCAGACCGGCAATCTTGACATAGGCTCCCCGCAGTTTATAGGAGCGGACAGCCTGGAGATCCTCTCGCTTGGCATACAAATGCCCATCAAGTGTTCGCGAAAAATTTTCAAGATAATCCAGCGGAGTCCGTATCACCACTCCTTCCAGCCTTTCCTGGGCCTCATAGATCATCGATAATTTATTATTCATATGTCATCCTCCATTCAGATCAGCCTGGATATTTCTTCTATTTTTTTTCGTTTCCTTGGTTCTGTCTCCCTGATACGCAAAGTCTCTTCCAATTGTGCAGGATCACCCAGATAACCCAAGGCAATGCATGAAACAGGTTCATAAACTGCGGTATCTATATTCAGCGTTTCAGCCATCCCTGCTGAGTCGAATCCACCCATAAAATGGCCAAAGATATTCATTGATAAAGCTTGCAAAACCAACTGCATATTAGCTGCACCAAGATCGTGCTTCGACCAGGGATTTGGCTTGCCGGGATCACGCTCTTTCTTTGCCAGTGAAACCATCAGCACTGCGGCTCTTTTTGCCCAACCCTGATTGCCGCCGCTTAGATTCTTTACTATGTTTTCGAATCCCGGTGTTCCGCGGTGCGCATAAATGTAATACCAGGGTTGCAGGTTTCCTCCGCTGAACGACCAGGAAGCCGCTTCCAGAATGGTATTCAATTCCTCAACGGAAATAGGCTCTGAAGAAAAACTTCTCGGGCTCCACCGATTTTTCAGGAAGTCGAGCAC
>CAILAQ010000037.1 GCA_903832165.1 uncultured Bacteroidota bacterium
GGCAGGTGTTCGGTTTTGGTAAAACGCGGCTGATCATTTCAAAAGTTTATCCTGAAACTTTTAACCTGTTTTACCTTGCCCCGGCAGCTTTCCTGGCAGGATCAGCATTTCTGATAGCCCTGTCCCCATTCGTTGGATGGTGGGCTTTGCTTCCTATCGTCATGTGGGCAGTCATGGTATTTATTGATGCAACTGTCAGGAACGTTTCGGTTGTCACCGGATTAATTTCCGTAATTGCCTCATCTATACAGTTGTGCGGCTATGGTGCAGGATTCATGAGTTCCGTATGGAGGGTAATTTTTCTCAGGAAAGACCAATACGGAGTTCTGATTAAAGGGTTTTATCACCCCCGGAATCAAAAAAACTAACCAGGTTTATAATTTCCTCAATGGCGTCAGGATGGAAGTATTTCATCTGAGGATAGCGATTGTTCCAGGTAATTTGTCTTTTGGCATAATGCCTTGTATTCCTCTTGATCAGCCGGATGGCTTCATCCCGATCGGATTTCGCATCGAACATGTCAAATAATTCGCGATACCCCACGGCATTCAACCCATTAAGGTGCCTCATCGGATAAAGTAATCTGGCTTCTTCTTCGAGACCACTCTCAATCATTTGATCCACACGCCGGTCGATTCGCTGGTAAAGGAGATCGCGCGGAAGCTCCAGCCCTGTCAAAATAATATCGAAGTTTCTGGTAACCGCCTGTTTGACACGGAACGAGGAAAATGGTATTCCAGTTGTCAGGCACACCTCCAGTCCCCGCATCACCCTGGCGGGATTTTTTTTATCGACTTGCTGGTAAAATTCCGGGTCCAGTATGGAAATTTCAGTCAGCAGGTTTTCAAGCCCTTCGCTTTCATAGCGTTGTTTTAGCATGGAGCGAATTTCCGGATCAGGATCAGGAATGTCATCTATGCCGTTAAGCATAGCATCCATGTACAATCCGGTTCCGCCGGTCATAATAACAATTGAATGCCGGATGAACAAATCCTTCAGGAGACTCAGTACATCCTGCTCAAACAGGAAGGCTGAATAATAATCATGAACGGAAAGATTATCTATCAGGTGATGAGGAACCAGTCCCAGTTGAGCTGGGTCAGGTTTCGCTGTGCCAATGGACATTTCGCGATACATCTGCCGGGAATCGCAGGAGATGATTTCTGTATTCCAATGCTGTGCAAGTTTAATGCTCACATCAGTTTTGCCGGAGGCAGTCGGACCAGCCAATATCAGGAGGATGGGAGTCATATTTCAACTATTGATCAGGAATTCCAGGGTATCAGTTTGATCAGCATAATCCCAAAGTTCAGGTTTTTGCGTGGTTCCGAACGGGATAGATTCACCGATACCGGATTTGTTTCCGCTAATACATTGAAACTCAGAGCTACGTGCACTCAATTCGTCGGACAGAATCCGGGTGTCATCATAAAAGCTGTAATGGACTACACAGACAGGGGAGTGAAGGCTTTCGTTTTCCAATAGCAGGGCCTGGCCGGCATCAAGGTAATTATTTTTTAGTATGGATAACCTTGCTTTCTGGAAACGGATATTATTGTCAAACGGCAAACAGCGATCAATTCCGCTGAAAGAAGCGATTGGCTTAATAAGGGTTTCAGGGGAATATCCCACAGGTAAGAACAGGTGTGATACACTTCTGCAGCCCAATCCATAATATTCAAGAATATCACCAGCCAGATTATGCAGGTCTTTATCGGTTTCATTTCCCTCAATAACCGCTGCTGAGCTTCGGTTCTTCCTGATGATATGAGGGATATTTCCGTATTCCATCTTGAAATACCTTGACGTATTATTGCTCCCTGTTGCGATTACAGCATCAGGATTCCCGGTGTAATTTTTTAACTGAATCAATTCTGAGAACTGCGGCTCAATCCTTATCAGTTCAGCGGCAAGCGTGCTCAGCAACAGGTCGTCGCGCGATGAAAGCCTTCCGATAAAGCGATTTCCGGTGATCAGAACCGAGAGAAAATCATGAAATCCTACCATCGGAATGTTACCTGCGGTAATAACGAGAATATTCCTGGCAGATAAAGCCTGATTTATGTTGTATGGATGAGTCCATCGGATGAGATTATCGGTCGTCAGCAAATCCGACCACGACTTCAGTGCGCGTTCTGTTTCGCTATTTGTAAA
>CAILAQ010000038.1 GCA_903832165.1 uncultured Bacteroidota bacterium
AAGCCTCGTAGTTCTGAACAAGTTCAGCCAGAACAATCTTAGGCAGTTTCATTAGCTTTTTAACCTGTTTTCGGGATCGGGAATTCTTAAGACCAGGCAGTATTTTGGTTTTTTTGGCCATTTTCTATTTATTCACAAAAGTACATGTATGAATGTGATTGAGAAAATCCGGTTCCCTCATTTACTTTTGTTTGGATATTACGCTCTAATTGACCCCTCTTATACGCTTCAAATTGACCCCCCAAAGTTAACTGCCCTGATTTAAGATTTATCATACCTGAGAATGCCATAAGCAAAGTTAAACTTTATTGCATTGTTATTATATCCATTTCCTTTTTCATTCCATATCGTTTTCTCAAAGACTCCCCGTTAAGCTCGATCCTGTGGGCGTCATGGACAATGCGGTCAAGGATAGCGTCAGCGATGGTTTGTTCTCCGATTATGTCGTACCAGTTTATCACCGGTAGTTGGGATGTAATGATCGTTGAGCGTTTGCCGTGACGGTCCTCCATGATCTCAAGCAGCATGTTACGGTTCTGGCTGTCCAGGGGCTGCAGGCCAAAATCATCAATGATGAGCAGATCCTGCTTTTCGATACGGGCGATTTCTTTTACATAAGAGCCATCTGCTCTGGACATTTTCAGTTTGGAAAACAGCTTGGAAGCATTGGTGTACAAGACTGAATGCCCGAGCATACATGCCTGGTTGCCCAGGGCCGAAGCAACAAAGCTCTTGCCTATTCCGGTACTTCCAGTGATGAGGATATTCTCATGTTTATCAATGAAACTGCCATCGGCAAAACGCATCATCATGTTTTTATCCAGGTTACGGTCAATGTCAAAGTGAAGTTGTTCAACATTGGCTTTATACCTGAACTTAGCTTGCTGGATGTGCCGTTCAATGCGACGGTTGCTTCGATCATCGTATTCTGATTCTACCAAAAAGGCAATCAGTTCATCGGCAGTGAGGGCATTTAATTGGCCTGATTCCAGGCTGGTCTTAAAAGCCCGGTGCATGCCATGGAACTTCATTCTTCGCATTTTTTCAAGGGTTTGATCATTCATGACGTTGGTATTTAAGTGGTTAATTAAAATAGGATTCTCCACGGATATTTTCATGTGCAGGCAAAAGTGTCCGGACGGGCGGTTCTGTTTCCTCCTCCAGGTCCAGTTTCTTTTCAAGGATGGTCTTTACGATCTTATAATTGTAAAGGCCATATTCCATGGCCCTGCGGCAGGCATTGTTCAATCGTTCCGGACCCACTTTTTTGCAACAGTTTAACACCCCCGCGCAGGATTTAAACGACTGATCAGGATGCTGGGGCTTCTCCAGGATCTTAATCACCAAGTCTTTTACATCAGGGCCAATGACAGCGGCACGTTCTATCATCCTTTCAGGTGTCCAGTCCTTGCGGAACTGATGCTGCGGGGCCTGGAAAGCTTCGGTGGTCGTAAACATAAACGGAGTGCGGTCTCTTGTATAGGTTGCAATGCAGTCGTAATGGTGAAAGATATCTACCTGAGTG
>CAILAQ010000039.1 GCA_903832165.1 uncultured Bacteroidota bacterium
ACTGCCTACTGCCTACTGCCAACTGCCAACTGCCTACTGCCTACTGCCTGCTGCCTACAAATTCTTAATCTCTCCGATCAGCTTCTGAATACTGTCTTTGGCATTCCCGAAAAGCATTCTCGTATTGGTGTTGAAAAACAGGAAGTTCTCAATGGCTGCATAACCTTTGCCCATGCCTCGTTTCATCACGATAACACTTTTTGCTTCCCAAACCCTGACCACAGGCATGCCGTAAATCGGGCTCGACGGATCATCCACCGCAGCGGGGTTAACCACATCATTGGCGCCAATCACTACCACAACATCAACATTGCGCATATCGTCATTGATCTCATCACTTTCGTGAAGCTTGTCGTATGATACATCAGCCTCGGCAAGCAAAACATTCATGTGCCCCGGCATGCGCCCTGCAACGGGGTGTATCGCATAGCGGACATTCACGCCTTTTTCATCCAGAAGCTTTTCCATCTCGTGACAGATATGCTGGGCCTGTGCAACGGCCAGGCCGTATCCGGGTACGATGACAACCTTCTGGCTGTAACTCAGCAGTACTGCAGCATCGCTGACCCCGATTTCCTTCATGGAACCGGCCTCTTTATCCAAACCTGCGCCGCCTCCGCCAAACGCACCGATAATAACGTTCAGCAGTGAACGGTTCATGGCCTTGCACATCAGCACTGTCAGGATCGTTCCGGCTGATCCGACCAGAATACCCCCGGTGAGCATCACCTGGTTGTTATAAAGGAATCCACCCATCGCTGCTGCTACACCCGTAAATGAGTTAAGCAGCGATATTACAACCGGCATATCGGCTCCGCCAATCGGAATAACGAAAGTAATACCATAAATCAGCGACATGCCTAACAGGATATAGGCCATCCAGCTGATATCTTTCGGATCAACATTTCCCTGTAAAAGAATTACAACGACAAAAATCAGAATTCCTGCCAGGAACAGAAGATTGACCACCCGCATGAACTTCATTTTGGGATCGCCGATCTTCTCAGCCAGTTTTCCAAACGCAATCATACTTCCTGCAAAGGAAACACTACCGATAACCAGCCCGAGAAGAATGGCCAGCGCATGTCCATTCAACATTCCATGCTCGGCGATTAATTGAGGTGCCATTCTTGGGAATTCCATAAGCGAAATTAACGCTGCAGCTGCACCGCCCATACCATTAAAGAAGGAGACCAGCTGAGGCATGGCAGTCATCTTTACTTTTACAGCTATCCACCATCCGATAGCAGTCCCGATTGCAATGGCAGTGAGGATAAGTACCATATGTTCAATCGGTTTTCCGTCTTTTTTGTGGAATAGCAGGGTGCAAACGATTGCTAAGCCCATGCCGATGGCTGCCAGAAAGTTTCCTTTGCGGGCACTTTCAGGATGACTGAGCATCTTCAGCCCGAATATGAACAAAACAGAAGCGATCAGATAGCTGATTTCCAGAATGGAATCACCTATGGGAATATTAAATATTGTAGTCATGGTTTCTGCTTATTTCTTTTTTTTGAACATCTCCAGCATACGGTCTGTGACCACAAATCCGCCAACAACGTTCAGCGTTCCCAGTACAACTGCAAGGAAACCCAGAATCAGGGAAGCAGTGGTATCGGCATGTCCCATTACGATGATGGCGCCGATGATAACCACCCCATGAATAGCGTTGGCGCCCGACATCAGCGGCGTATGAAGGATCGCGGGCACATGTGATATCACTTCTATTCCAAGAAGAATGGAAAGGGCAATAATGAATATCGCCTCTTTGTTAACATAGATAAAGCTTAATGTTTCTTGCATAGCTCAGGTATTTATGAGAACAGACTTTTTACTCGTGTATTTATGATTTCTCCATTGTGTGTTACACAAGTCCCTGCCACAATGTCGTCAGAGAAATTCAGGTTGAGTGATCCTTCGGCACCAATGATCAGGCTTATGAAATTAAGTGCATTTTTCCCAAACATCTTGCTGGCATCCTTTGATATGGTTGATGGGTAAAATGACTGCCCGATTATGGTGACTCCATGATGGATAATCACCTTTCCATTCACTGTCAGCTCACAATTGCCTCCGGTTGAGGCAGCCAGATCAACTACGACGGAACCTGGTTTCATACCTTCAACGGTTTCTTTCATCAGGAGAATCGGAGCCGTTTTTCCAGGTATCTGAGCTGTTGTGATCACCACATCACTCTTCACAGCATGGTCATGGACCGCCTGGCGCTGTTTTTTCTGAAAGTCTTCGGACTGTTCAACTGCATAGCCTCCTGCAGCCTTGTCATCTTTTGCTCCCTCAACTTCGATGAATTTTGCACCCAAACTCTCTACCTCTTCCTTGACAGCCGTTCTGACGTCGAAAGCCTCAACTCTCGCGCCAAGCTTCCTTGAAGTGGCAATAGCCTGTAAACCGGCTACTCCTGCACCAAGGATCAGCACTTTGGCCGGCGTAATGGTGCCCGCAGCAGTCATGAACATCGGGAAAAAGGTTGGCAGGTGCATCGCAGCATCCAAAACTGCCCGATATCCTGATGCCGTTGCCTGCGACGATAAAATGTCCATGGCCTGCGCCCGGCTGGTTCTCGGTAGAATGTCAAGACTGAAAGTGGTTAACCTGGCCTCTGCCAATTGCAGTACCAGCTCTTTCTCTGATAACGGGTTCAGTATTCCGATCCATACCTGGTTATCACGGATCCTTTTAATCCATTGGGCTTCAGGTGGGGAAATCCTGAGCAACAAATCAGCTCCCCCGAGAATTTCATCTGCACTTTTGATCTTCGCTCCTGCATTTTCATATTGTTCATCGGAAGAGTATGATGATTCTCCTGCTCCCTTCTCTATCCATACTTCCACCTTCTTTTTGATCAGTTCAGCGACTGTTTCGGGAAGTAGGATAACCCTGTTCTCACCGGCTTTTTCTTTAAAAATGCCTGCTATCATGGCTTTAAAATTTGTAGTTCAAACATTAATTTATTGAGTTGTTAAATCTACGAATTTTTAAAACACCCGAAACCTGCAACCTGCAACGTGCAACCCGATTTGCGTTTTATGAAAATCGTTTTTATCTTTGCCCGCTGAAACAAGTAATATGATCTCAAAACATTCGGCATATCAGATTGTCACCACCCTCCGGATGATGGATATGTTAATGCTTTTGGGGTAAGCCTTTCCTGCTTGCCCCTGAACTCCAGACCTGAGTATTGGTCAATCCCTTTTGATGTTATCTTTAATATACTTTATCGCATGAGTGATCGTGCAAACCAACTTAATCTTATTCCCATGTCCTACAAATTTGAAACTCTGCAGATACATGCCGGGCATCAGCCGGATTCGGATACACTCAGCCGGGCAGTGCCCATTTATCAGACTACTTCATATGTTTTCCGCGACGCAGATCATGCCGCAGCTCTTTTTGATCTCAGGGAACCGGGACATATATATACCAGAATCTCAAATCCAACAGTGGAGGTTTTTGAAAAGAGAATTGCCGCCCTCGAAGGTGGCACCGGTGCTCTTGCAGTGGCATCCGGACATGCAGCACAGTTTATTGCCCTGAATAATATATTGAAGCCAGGCGATAACCTCATTTCTTCTCCATTTTTATACGGAGGAACGCTGAATCAGTTCAAACATAGTTTTAAAAATCTCAGCGTTGATGTGAGATTTTCATTATCAGATCAGGTGGACGATTTTGAGAAACTGATTGATTCCAATACACGTGGACTCTATGTTGAAACCATCAGTAATCCGAGTTTTTCTATACCTGATTTCGAAGCGTTTGCGCGCCTTGGTGAAAAACACGGAATTCCGTTGATTGTCGACAATACTTTTGCCGGGGGTGGCTATTTGTGCAAACCCATCGATTATGGTGCAAATATAGTCGTGGAGTCTGCAACAAAATGGATCGGCGGTCATGGTACTACTATTGCCGGCGTTATTATCGATGGCGGAAATTTTCCCTGGGATAATGGCCTTTTCCCTCAATTAACCGAACCTTCACCAGAGTATCACGGATTCAAATGGTTTGAAAAATTTAAAAATCAGGCTTTTATAGTCAGAGCCCGTACAATCGGATTAAGGGATTTTGGCCCTTCATTAAGTGCATTTGATGCTTTTTTGCTGCTGCAGGGACTCGAGACTTTGTCATTGAGATTAGACCGTCAGTGTGAAAATACCCTGGCCTTAGCTCAATATCTGCAAAAAAATCCAAGAGTGGAAAACGTGGGTTATCCTGGTCTGCCAGAGGATAAAAACCATCAATTGGGTAAGAAATATTTAAGCAATGGTTACGGCGGCGTTCTGACCTTTATTCTCAAAGGAGATAAACTGGTTAACCGCCATCTGGTTGAAAAATTTAAATTAGTCAGCCATCTTGCAAATGTGGGCGATTCCAGAACACTGATCATTCAACCGGCCGCTACTACTCACCAGCAGCTGAGCGAAGCTGAGCAGATTGCCGCCGGAGTTCATCCTAACTTGTTCAGAGTGTCCGTCGGGTTTGAGCATATTGAAGATATTATCAACGATTTTGATCAGGCAATCAATCAATTATGACACAATTAGAACCTCATATATTTGAATTTACGAAGGATCTGCAGCTCGAAAACGGTGCAGTTCTCTCCAAATGGCAGGTTGCATTCCATACTTTCGGAAATCTCAATGAGACGCTTGATAATGTAATATGGGTGTGTCATGCCTTAACAGCAAATTCGGATGTTTACGATTGGTGGCCGGGCATGGTTGGCCCCGGACTGCTTATGGATACAGATAAATATTTTATTATCTGCGCAAATATTCCGGGTTCATGTTACGGAACTACAGGCCCCATTTCCATTGATCCTGCAACATGTAATCCCTATTTGCACGACTTTCCTCTGATTACCGTGAGGGATGTTGTTCAGGTCATGGATGAACTAAGAAAATTTCTCGGTATAAAAAGGATTCACCTGGGTATCGGTGGTTCCCTGGGTGGCCAGCAAATTCTGGAATGGGCCATTCAGGAACCTGATCTGTTCCGTTATATCGCTCCGGTTGCAACCAATGCAAGGGCTTCCGCCTGGGGAATTGCTTTTAATGAGGCTCAGCGAATGGCTTTGGCGGCGGATGAATCATTTGCCCGGGGAGAGCCTGACGGCGGTTCCGGAGGGATTCGCGCAGCCCGCGCAATGGCCCTGCTCAGCTATCGGAACAGGCACACTTATCAGCATACACAAACCGACCCGGATGATACGAAGCTCGAAAACTTCAGGGCTTCGTCCTATCAGCAGTATCAGGGACAAAAATTGGATCGCAGGTTTAATGCCTACTCTTATAATACAGTGACTAAAACACTCGAC
>CAILAQ010000040.1 GCA_903832165.1 uncultured Bacteroidota bacterium
ACTGCCTACTGCCAACTGCCAACTGCCTACTGCCAACTGCCTACTGCCTACTGCCTACTGCCTACTCCCCCTTAACCTTCAGCAGCAACACATTCTTCCCGTCCTTGTATTCATAATCGACACTCTTGCATCTGCCCTTGATAAGCTTCAGCCCGATGTCGTCTTCCATCACCCCTTCATCGAAAGGATTTTCCAGGGCTCCGGCGGTTTCACATAACATTTCCACCGTGCCGTCTTTCTCCGAAAAAGAGAGGCTCAGCGTGATATCTGTAATCTCTTTTTGCAGTTCCAGCACCTCCTCGGCCATGAGCGCAACAAAACCGGAAACCTTTTTCGTTAGTCCGTGCTTCTCGCAGAATGCTTCCATCTCTGCCTGCATGGCGTAAAGGTCGTAATTCTCATTCCTGATGCTGTAACGCAGGCTGCGTATCCTGTTAATGAAAGCTTTCGTTTTCTCTTTCTGAGGATTCTCGAAAATCTGACTGGGGGGGCCCTCTTCATAAATGATTCCCTCATCCATGTAAAATACACGGCTCGATATGTTCCGGGCAAATTCCATCTCATGCGTAACAATAATCATGGTCATACCCTCACGCGCCAGCCTGCGGATAACCGCAAGCACCTCGCTCACCATCGTCGGATCAAGCGCGGAAGTGGGTTCATCAAACAGCAGTATTTCAGGCTCCATCGCCATGCACCGTGCAATGGCCACACGCTGTTTCTGTCCGCCGGAAAGCTCATCGGGGAATGAATGGGCCTTCTCACCCAACCCCACCAGTTTTAGCAGCTCATGAGCCTTTTTATTCGCCTCTTCCTTTTTCTTTCCGAGCAGCTTGATCGGTCCCAGTGTCAGGTTTTCCAATACGGTGAGATGCGCAAACAGGTTGAACCCCTGAAAAACCATACCCATCTTCTGGCGAAGTTTAGGGATGTTCGTGCTCTTATCCAGCAGGGGAATATCATCAATAAAAATCTGGCCCCCGGTTGGTGTTTCCAACAGGTTCAGACACCGCAGAAACGTACTCTTACCGGTTCCTGAAGGACCGATTACGGTAATGATTTCACCCTTTTTAATATCAACACTGACATCTTTGAGAACAACCAGTTCACCAAAATGCTTTGCTAAGTTTCTAACCTTAATCATCAGTTTGCCTCCACTTGTCTGGTAATACGTTTTCTTTTCGGATCCACGGAAATCTCTACATACCCTAAGGCCCATGTCAATAGCCACGATATGATCAGGTAAAGCACGGCCGCCATAATCAGCGGGAAAAAGGCATCAAACGTCCGGCTCCTGATAATATCACTTGCTTTGGTCAGATCCTGTACCGCTATATATCCTACTATAGAGGTCATCTTCACCAATGAAATAAATTCGCCTTTATAAACCGGAAGAAGATGGCGAAGCGCCTGCGGGGCAATGATGTGAATAAAGGTCTGGACCTTGGTAAAGCCCCCTGCGATCCCGGCCTCATTCTGACCAGTATCGATACTTTGTATGGAGGTCCGGAACATCTCCGACACATAGGCACCGAAATTCAATCCGAAAGCAAATACGGCCACCAGCGCGGGATTGATATTTACCGAGGCAAATACAATATAATAGATGATCATCAGAAGAACCAGCACCGGTGTGCCCCGGAGCAATGATATGTATACGATGGCTATGCCTGAAAGCAACTTGTTTTTCGACATCTTCATCCAGCAGATCAATCCTCCGAGCATGGTTCCGAAAATCGCCGCAAACAGGGAAATCAGAATGGTGAGGGTCAATCCATCGATGATCAGTAAATACCTTTTTTCCAGAACAATGTTATTATGAAAGCTTTCGGATACCTTGGTCATGAAACTCTTCTTCTCCGCCTTAACACTCTGACCGGCAAATTCCGCCAGATTGGATTTTAATGCAACAACAGCGGTCCGGAAAAGAGCATAAGAATCTGAAAAATCAATCTGCTTTCCCCGTTCCTCGGATATGGCAATACCGTCGCTAACCATTTCAACCTTTCCTGCTGCCAGTGCTGCTACCAGCGATGGGAATTCCATAGTTGTAAGTTCAAGCTGGTAATTTCTGCGCTTGGCAAAAGTCCTGATCATCTCAATATCGAACCCTACATAGTTGCCGTTCATATAGGAAACATAGGGCAGGTCATCCACGGATACCCCAACCTTCAGAACCCTCTCTGATTTTACATTCTCAAAAACCGGCATGACCGCTTTTTCTGCATCCTCAACAAACCATCGTTTGTAAATGATGTCATAGGTGCCATCACCCTTGATCTCTTTCAGAAAGTCATTGAAGTTTTGCCTCAGTTCCGGATTCTTTTTACTGAACCCTACCCCAAGCGGCATATCGAGTACCTTGTCGCTGAGCATACCCAGGTCGGGATTGTGTTTCAGCAAAAGTCTTACAGTGATCAGATCGAACATGGCAGCGTCAATCTTGCCTGTTTTTACTGATAACATCAGGTCGGCCGTACTTTCAAATCTGGAAATCTGCGCTTTCGGCCAGGTCCGGGCAATGAACGCATCGTGAACGGTACCGGTGAAAACGCCGACTTTCTTATCACCAATGTCATCCAATACCTTAAGCTTACCTGCTGCCTCAATGTCAAGATCGGACTTTCTGGCGATCAGGCTGGCTCCGGATTGGCTGTAAGCATCCCCGAAATCGATCTGCTTTTCCCGCTCTTCCGTGATGAACATGGAGGCGGTAATGATATCAATTTTATTGGTGGATAGCGAGGCGATCAGACTGCCAAAGGGGAGGGGTACCGGTTCATATTTTTTGCCCAGATAGGCGGCAAAGCGCTTAGACAGCTCTATGTCGAAGCCGTTAAGCTCCCCGTTCTGAATGAATCCGTAGGGCCGGCCCAGGTCATTCACCACCCCGGCTTTTAGCGTGCCGTTGCTGGTTGTGGTGCTTTCAATCGGAGGCACGGAATCAACTTCCCTTTTCATCCAGCGATCGATCATGTCGTCATATATACCGTTGGATTTAATCTGCTTCAGGAAAACGTTGAACTGCTCTCTCAATGCATCATTATCACTGTTGAATCCGGCGCCGATCGGAACGAAAAAAATGTCCTTGGCCAGAATCCCGAAATCAGGGTTCGATTTCAGCAGGTCGGGAACCGACGACTGATCGTGAAACAAAACGTCAACCTTACCCGTCTGCAGAGCTATCAGGAGATCGGCAATATTTTGATATTGAAGAACTTTTGAATTAGGATACGTGCGGGTGGAATAACCGTCGTATGCCGATCCCAATAAAACACCGATCCTCTTGTCTTTTATGTCATCCGCTGTTTTGAGTTTCGTTCCTGCAGACGCCTTATCGGCAGTTCCTGCTGAAACTTTAACAGCCGCAGCCAGACCATTAGGATAATAGCTCTGCGAGAATAAGACACTTTTAGCCCGCTCCGCGGTAATCGATAATCCGGCGCCGACCATGTCCACCTTACCGACCATGAGCGCAGGCAGTAAGGCTCCGAAATCCATGTTCACCACCTCGATCTTTTTACTGAGCTTCTGTGCAACATAAGAGGCAAATTCAACATCAAAGCCCACAACATTGCGACTGCCATCCACAAACGACATGGGTTCCGTGGTGGCGACAGTGCCAAATTTCAACACCCCGTTTGTACCCGGAAATTCCAGCAAAGGCATGGGAGCCGGACCTCCTTTTTCCGGCAGCCACCGATTCATCATATCTTTATATTTTCCGGAGGCTTTCAATTCCCCAAGAACCTCGTCGATGGTATTTTTCAGTTCCTTATTCGTCAGCTGAACTGCAAACCCGTAATTATCATCCATAACCATCTCGGGCAGGAGCATCAGCCCCTCATTTTTTGCCAGAAGATTCTGCAACACGGGCTTGTCATAAACGGCCGCATCAGCCTTGCCACCTTTTACGGCTAAAGCACAATCAAGCACCGTATTGAAGTACTTGAATTTCGCATCCGGAAAGCGCTGGAGAACAAATTTGTCAGCAACGGTCCCCGTAGGAACGGCAAAAGTTTTGCCCCCTTTCAGCCCGGACAGGTCCGTGATTTGTGCCTCTTTCTTGCAGCCCGAGAATGCCAGAAGGGCCATAAGAAGCATGAGGTGTAGCGAGTGTTTCATGTTCATGGAATTGCAGAAATAATGGAAATTGTTGGCTAAAAATACAAAAGATAACTCAACCGGGGTGGGGGCCGCAATTAATTTACATGAATAACAGCTCACTCGATTTTATTAACTTTGATATTGATTACGGAATCTGAAAATTGAATTGATTATATCCCCGATGAACAGAAATTCTTCCCTTCTGATATTACTGATTTTGCTCTTGGTTAATCCACTCAGCTCCTGCAAAAAGAAAGAGCCCGAACAACGAATAGGGCTGGTGAGCGGTTTTGGTTCCCTGCACGACGGGGGATTTAATGAGATGGCACTCAACGGTCTGATAGCTGCAGATGAGAAGCTTGCCATAATATGGGAGGTAAAGGAATGTAATTCGATTGCAGAAATGGATAGCAATGTATGGTTTCATGCACGGGATAAGGATATCATCATTGCCATGGGCTACGATGCAACACTGCCTATGGTCGCCGCTGCAAAAGCTTATCCTTTAAAAAAATTCATTTTATTGGATAATGCTGTTCCTGATCCCCCCGAAAACCTTACCTGCACTGTTTACCAGGTTGATGAGGCTTCCTTCCCCTGCGGATACCTGGCTGCCTGGTGGTCGAACCAAAAAGATTCCGTTAATCCGGCTGTCGGGTACGTGGCCGGACCGAAAATTCCTGGAATCGATCAGTTTACACAGAGTTTTGCAAAGGGAATCGAATATTATAACTCGAGATATCATAAATCGGTAACCTTATACGGAGTGAACGCGTCCAGTTTTACCGATACCCTGCAAGGTGCCCACCTGGCCGACAGCCTGATTCAAAAGGGTGCCGATTTGATTTTTGCCTGTGGCGGACACATGGGAAACGGCGCCCTGTATAAATCCAAAGAACTCGGAATCAGCGCAATAGGTGTCGATACCGACCAGTATTTCACCATTCCGGCAGTGGCTTCTTCCCTCCTGACCTCCTGCATGAAAAAGCTCGATGTATCGGTCACCATGGAGCTGACCAGTATTTTCAACGGGCAATTTCATGGAGGGCAAACACAGTATTATGATCTGGAAAATAATGGAGTGGATCTCGCACCCTACCACGACTATGAATCGCAGATATCTAACACCATAAAACAGGAGATTCAGGCTATAAAGAGCGGGATAAAAAACGGCACTATCTCAACCGGCTGGAAATAATCAGAATCGCTCCCCGATATATTTCAGGGCTTCGCTGATTTCGAGACTTCCGCTGCTCGGACCAATCCTGATATAAAATACCTCGTCGAAACCGCTCTGGCGCAGAAAAACAGGCTTCGGACTGCGCTTGCAATTAACCCGGCAAACAGTTTTTCCGTCGATCTTGTCCAGAGTGGTCTTTATATATGGACTCACATCCTGACCGATGGAGGTCTTGATCAGGTTCCACACATGGAGCAGAAACTTGTCATCATTCGCAAAACTATCAGTCTCCACCCCGATAATCGATCCGTCGTCGGCAACTCCCACAAGCAGATCGCCTCCTTCGGAATTTAAAAATGCAGTAATGGATTTTAAAGCCGCATGCTCGATGGCCGGATTTTTTTTAGCCTGCCGGATGTCCCAGCGGAATGTGCTCTTAAATTCCAGATTGTCATTTTCGCCCTGGCCGATCAGCTCAGCAATCACTGACATTTTTTTATCCGGACTTTCAGAGAAGCCCAGGAATTCCATAGTCTTCAAGGCCTGCACATGAACCTCGCTGAAGCTCTTTGCCGAATGGCCGGATTGAGCAGGCAGTGCTGCCAGCGCATATTCCGATGCCGATATCTGCGACAGCACGAGCATCATCGGCAGAAGAATGCCACTTTTGTGCGCTGCGGAAAGCAGGTTTACTGCTGCCTTTTCTTCATTCCGTAGGCTGTCGTATTTCTCCCGTATGAATGCGATGGCCTCCCCGGTACTATTTGATGGCAGGAAATCCCTCAGGCCTTTCGTGATCACCGATGCACCCAGGAACACCAGGTTTAGCATGCCGGAATTTTCATCCGGATCATCAAGCATCTTCTGAGCGTTAAAATTCCGGTCGCTCCGGTCGGGATTTAATCGGGCTTTCAATAGAGGATCTTCCGAAACCAGCTCGTCAAAATGTGTATTAACCGGATCATCCCCTTTCTCGAGAAAATCCTTGCAAAAGGAAAACAGGCCGAAGCTGCTGATGGTTTCCGTGTCAACCCGGTGTGCCAGGGTAAGCTTGATCATCAGATGCTTGAGAAGCCGTGAATCGTTATGTGCCATCTCGGCACCGCCCGGCGTGAGAAGCGGATTATCATGGTGGTAAATGACAAAATCATTATCCCGCATAACCAGGTCGAGGTTGCGCGGTTCAATGCCGGCGTAATCTTTCAAAATCATCGAATATCTTCTAGGAAACAATGAGAATCTCGTCCAGGCCTGCGATCTTGAAGGTCTTTTTCAGAAAAGGATCGCAATTCACGATGGAGAGATGGCCTCTCGGAACCTGCTTCGCCACCGTAACGCAGATCCGTATGAAGGAGGAGGCTATATAATTGACCTCTGTCATATCGAAACTGATTTTATCCGAGAGCATGACCACCGGATCGTCGGTTCCTCTCAGGGTGTTCAGTTTTGCATACAGCTCATCACTGAGATTAAAGCTGGCAATGGTATCCAATCGTCCGGTAAAGTAGCAGGTCAGCTCTTTTGCCGGTTTGTTATAATTGAACCTTAGCATCTTTGATCGTTTTAATGGTTTTTATGATATTCTTTAGTCAGAACACTTTCGTCACACTCTTCGTTGAAATACACTTTCTGATCAGCATCAGCGAATTTGTGATTAATCCTGCGCCGGCAAACCCTTTGCACATTGATAAGGTGCTTGGCGGTGATGTTTTCGGTTGTAATGTTTTTCCCGCCTGTACCGCAGCCAAGTGTGAGCGACGGAGGCAGCAGATTGAAAGTTCCGCCCACTGCGCCCTGTGATGTCGGCGTGTTTACCACGATACGCCCGGCGTTGATCAGCAGTGAGAATTTCATTATGGTTTTTTCATCATTGGCGTAAATTCCTGCACTGTGTCCGATACCACCCAGATAGTTCAGATCGATACATAAGTTAATGGCGGCATTGTGGTCCTTTGCTGAATAAAATGCCAGTATCGGGGCGAGGATTTCATGCGAGAGAGGATAATCCTTACCAACACCATCGAGCTTGGCAAGCAGGATCTTAGTGCCCTCCGGAACCGTAATTCCGGCCTTCTGTGCAATCACGGCAACGGACTGCCCGACTATGAACGGGCTCATCGACATGGTTTCAGCAGATATGGCAATCTTCTCCACCTTGGTAATCTCCTCAGGTGTGAGGAAATAACATTGCTGCCGCTCAAATTCTTCACGGACCTTCTGCTCCGTTTTTTCCTCCACTACGATGGCCTGCTCGCTGGCACAAATGGTTCCGTTGTCGAAGGTTTTTGAGGCGATAATACCACTTACCGCAAATGGAATATCGGCGCTGTCGTCGATGAACACCGGAACATTGCCAGGTCCCACCCCGATTGCCGGGTTCCCTGAGCTGTAAGCTGCTTTTACGAGGCCGGTGCCTCCGGTTGCCAGAATCAGGGCGATTTGAGGATGCGCCATGACCAGCTGAGTAAAATCCCTCGATCCACTGGGGATTATCTGGATACAATCTTCCGGGGCTCCTGCTGCCAAAGCTGCTTCGTAACAAATACGAACAGCCTCACCGGTGCATTTTGCCGCACCCCGGTGTGAACTGATAATGATCGGATTGCGCGTTTTCAGACAAATCAATATTTTAAACATCGCAGTAGATGTCGGATTGGTTACCGGCGTAACAGCGAAAATCGGACCCAGGGGCTGGGCAATTTCCGTAATTCCGGTTACAGGATCAGACGAAATTACGCCCACCGTTTTCACATCCCTGATACTCTCATAAACGAGTTGTGTGGCAATTACATTTTTCCACATTTTGTGTTCCCAGATTCCCATCCCGGTTTCGTCAACAGCCTGCTTTGCCAGAGTGATCCTGGCTTTCAGTCCTGCTTTGTATACCGCTTCTACAATGCGGTCGGTTTGTTCCTGGTCAAATTGCTGAAATTCTGCCGCCGCAAATATCGCTTTGCCGATAATGTGGTCAGCTTTCTCCGTTAGAGATTCGGCCATAAATAGATGATTTTTGAAATGTAGGTTAATGAATGTATAAACGTGGATAACTATCTTTAAAGTTTATAAATTTAATCAATAATTTCCTTCCGGATGCATTCCTATTCAGAGCAATTTTTACTCCTTGCCGTCGATCCTGTTTCTGGAAGGATGTATCCTGTTCCTGATCAGGTACTTCAACTTACCCTTGCGGGTGCTTTACTCATTGATGCATCATTTGATGGAAAAATCAATGATGACTGGGAGCAGCTCACTGTTCTCAAAGCTCCTGAATCCGGAAACAGCGCGGTCGACGGGGCCCTGCTATGCCTGCTTGCCCTTGGGCGGTCGATTCCGCTGCATAAGGCACTTACCTTGGTTGCCGCCAGCGGGAAAACCATCATCCGTACGGTATGGAACTCATTGCAGGATCAGGGATCATTGGTTTATCGGAAAAGCAGCAAGGTGCAGGGTGCCCGGAATGAGGAGTTTTTTTCGCCGGATCTGACCCGTGTGGTTGAGACACATAAAAAAATCAGGGATGCCGTGCTCGATGAGGAGATACCTGACTTTCAGATTCCTGCCCTCATCAGCCTGATGGTTGCCGGCGGACTCACAAAATATATACTGAAACCTGAAGAAGCAGCTCAATTTAAGGAACGGATAGAGTGGCTGGCAAACATGGAGTCCCTGGGCCGGGAGATTATCCGTTCAGTTCGTGTGCTCGAATCGGCCGACCTGGAAAGTGATGCCGCGGCACTCATCGGGTTAACCCATGACCAGCCACGAACATTTGCCGGGGGTATGGAAGCTGTTCTATCCTCCCTGAACTTCCTTTATCAGGAGGCCGGAGTGAGCAGGAGCAGGAAACTTCTCGCCAATTTCAACCAGCGCGGTGGTTTTGAGTGCCCCGGATGCGCCTGGCCAAATCCTGACCACGGCCGCTCGCATTTTGAGTTCTGCGAGAATGGGGCAAAAAGTGTGAGCTCAGCGGCCACCACCGAGCTGATAACCCGGCAATTTTTCGAAAAATGGTCGGTGCAGGATCTCCGGCTTACCCCCGGATATTGGCTTGAACAGCAAGGCCGGCTTGCCGAACCCATGATGCTCGATGAAAATGCCACCCATTACCGGCCGATCACCTGGGACCAGGCATACCGGATAGTTGCGGATGAACTGAAAGCTTTGGGCAATCCCAATGAAGCGATCTTCTATTCCTCCGGCAAATCCTCCAACGAAGCGGCTTTCCTCTATCAGCTCTTTGCCCGTGCTTACGGTACCAATAACCTGCCCAACAGCGCCAACCTGTGCCATGAACCTTCCGGAAAGGCGCTTGCTGAAAGCCTTGGCTTTGGTAAGAGCAGCGTCACCCTCAACGATTTTCCAAAATCAGAAGCTATATTTATTCTCGGGCATAACCCCGGTTCAAACCACCCCCGCATGCTGAGCTCGCTGCAAAGCGCCGTGAGGAAAGGATCGAAAATCGTTGCGGTTAACCCTATGCCGGAAGCCAGCCTGATGGGTTTTGCCGATCCCCAGAAGCCCGGATCCTATTTTGGTAAACAGACCGCCCTGGCCAGCCTTTATCTTCAGCCGGTAATCAATGGCGATATGGCCCTCATCAGGGGAATCGTGAAGGCTGTACTTGAGGAGGAAGTGCACGACGGGAATATTCTGGATAAAGAATTTATCAATGATTATACCAGCGGATTCGAAGCATACCGGATCCGGGTGATGGATACCCCCTGGCAAACCATCGTGAAAGCCAGCGGAGTCCCCAAGGATCAGATCATGGAGGCAGCAGCCATCTATTGTAATGCAAAAAGCGTGATCGCCAGCTGGTGCCTCGGAATCGTCCACCACCGGAATGCAGTGGAAACAGTGAAGGAAATAATTAATCTCCTGCTCCTGCGCGGAAATATTGGAAAACCGGGTGCCGGCGTTTGTCCGGTCCGCGGTCACAGTAATATTCAGGGTATCCGTACCACCGGTGTCGGTGAAAATATGCCCGCCGCATTCCTGGATTCAATGGAGAATCATTTCGCCGTGCCTATGCCCCGTACTCCCGGCCTGAGCACCATTCCGGCTTTCAGGGCCATGGCAGAGGGTAAAGTAGCGGTGCTGATCTCTTTGGGCGGGAACCTGGCGTCGGCAGTTCCTGATACTGATTTCGTGGAGGAGGCATTGCGAAAATGCCGGCTGACCGTCATGATTTCAACCAAACTCAACCGCAGCCATCTGGCGACCGGTAAAAAGGCACTCATACTGCCATGCCTGTCACGTATGGAAGAGGATGTGCAAAATGGTGAAATTCAGTCGGTCACTGTGGAGGATGTTACGGGAAAGATCGGCTTTTCACGTGGATGCCTCACACCGGTTGCTCCCGGTCTGCGAAGCGAAATAGCAGTTATCGCCGGTCTGGCTGGTGCCACTGTCGGCGAAAACCGGGGAATTCCCTGGCACCGGTTTGAAACCGACTATACCTATATTAGATCAACAATCTCCAAAACTATCCCGGCCTTTAAAAATCTTCCCCCGCAGCCTCCCTCAAAGTCGGTTATTAACCTCGAAAATCCACTGCGTAGCCGTACTTTTAAAACCGCCGATAATAAAGCGCATTTCAGCAGCCATCTGCTCGAAATGGCCGTGCCGGAAGCAGAGGAGCTGATGCTGATGACCATACGCAGCCACGACCAGTTCAATACTTCAATTTTCGGCCTGAACGACCGGTATCGCGGAATCAGTAATGAAAGGCGTGTGCTGTTCATGAACAGGGAAGATATGGCTGAAAGAAATATCAATCCGGAACAAATTGTCGGAATATCCAGTCATTACGATAATAAGGAAAGAAAAATGGAAGGTTACT
>CAILAQ010000041.1 GCA_903832165.1 uncultured Bacteroidota bacterium
ACTGCCTACTCTTTAATGAATCGTTCTGTCAAATTCTGCTTGCCAGCCCATACACGGATAAAATACATGCCGGGAACAAGGTTCGGATAGAGTTGTTTTTGAATGATACCGTTTGAAACAGGAATAACCTCTTCAAATACCCGCTCCCCGGTTACCGAGATCATTTCAATTCTGGCTTCAGCAGCCTGGATGCCGTCAAGATGCAGATTCACCGCACCATTGGTTGGATTAGGGTAAACCGATATTTTACTGTTCACGAATCCGACAGGTTCTGTACCGGAAGTGCCCTGGACCAGGTTGGTCATCCAGATGCCCCTGCCGAATGTTGCAGCATATAGTTTTCTGCTTGGATAATGTATCTCCAGTTCCGATATGACCACGTTAGGCAAAAGATTGGCATAAAGAGTCCATTTCCCCGATTCTTCAGTATAATAATATACTCCGGCATCGGTTCCGATATAAACAACATCATTACCGTAACCCTCCTGATGAACAACTGAATTCACAGGTATATTGGGCAGATCAAGCGACATGTTGATCCATGTGGTTCCTCCGTTTTTTGTGCGGTATACTTTCTCGCCTGCAAGAAAGCCACCGTAAGAAACCCAGAGATCCAATGAATCATTGCCATTTACAGCCAGAGAAGTGATGTAAAGGGAATCTGGAATTCCCTGAATGATATTGGTCCATCTGGTTCCGCCGTCCTGAGTTGCCCACAATTTTGTTTTTGTGGGATAATCATAGCGGATTCTGGAGGCTGCGTACAAGGTCTTATTGTTTCCCGGATACATAGCCAGTGCAGTGATTTCTGCAGGCGCGCCGTAACCTGAAACTGTTGGAAAATTCGAAATTTTCGTATAAGAATCACCCTTGTTTATTGATTTATAGACGTTTCCATATCCGGTGAAGACAATATTCGGACTATTTGGATCCTGAATCATCGGAGTCGTCCATTCGCCCTTTTCGCTGCCCACAGATGGCCTGATACTCTTAAAGTTTTTACCGCCGTTATCGGAACGGACTATACTGCCATACTGTGATGAACCATAAACGATTTCCGGATTATCGGGATTGATCATGCAATCCATTCCGTCACCACCGATAAAATTGACCCAGGTTCCGTTTTTGTTAAAAAAACTCGAATTGTCCTGTGCGCCTCCAACAACGTATCCGGGGAACATCTCGCATAGCCCGATACGATAAAATGAGGTAATGATCATGCCATTGGAACGCTCCTGCCATACCGTGTTCCATTTTCCGTCAGTCCGTGTTCCCGGGATAATGGTGTCGGTCCGGGCAACCCCGCCATCATGACAAGCATAGTACTTTTTATCGATAGGATTATATTTATATTGATGCTGGTCGGCATGAAGCGAAAAATTATCGGCAGAAAAAACCCAGCCGGAAACCGCCGCCCAGGTAAGTCCGCCATCAGAAGTGGCATTCATGTTCAAGCCTCCTACATATACCCGCTCCTTATTTTTGGGATCGACCAGAATAGCCAGGTCATACCAGCCCTGCTGATTATCGAGGATATTCTGATTATTGCCTGCCATCGTAAAACGGGCCGTCCAGGTTTCCCCTCCGTCAGTCGACCGGTAGAATCCATAGAACCCGCCATTAGGATCAGCAGCAAGTATATATATGTAGTTTGAATTTTGCGGGGTGAGTCCGATCTCTGTCCTTCCGATACTCAGATCGGTTGGCCAGTTGGTATTCTTCTGCGTCCACGTTTCCCCGAAATCGGTTGATTTCAGAAGCGTGGCTGATCCGCCGCCAAAACTTCTGATGGTTCCCGTTGTCGCATAGATCACTGAGCCGTTATTAAAATCCTGTTCGATATCCCAGATTACATGAGTATCCACCTTACGCCAGTTGGCCCCGTCGTCAGTGGATTTAAAAATACCTGACACTCCGGCTGCAACCAATGTTCCTGCTTGTGTCGGGTGAAAAAACACCCGGCGAATCAGGGAAGCATCGAAATCAGTTTCTTTAAATGACAAACCGGTTGAACTCCAGGTAATACCTCCATTATCAGTCCGATAAACGCCAAGGCCATAATGAGTATGACGTTTACGGCTGTCAGTATTCAGTGCCACTCCGATATACGCATAATCACAAACCGAGATGAAAATATTATCAGGATTCTTTGGATTGACTGCAATATCGCTGATGCGAAGTATGGGAAGATCATCGGTCAACGGCTGGTAGGTAACTCCTCCATCGATGGTTTTCCAAATACCGCCCTGTGCCACTCCAACCCAATAAATCAGAGGATTAGTGGGATGAAAGGCGATGCAATTTATGCGGCCCATCCCATGGGAAGTATAGGTTTCTACACTCGGCGGCCTGGTATCCGGACCCACAGGAGACCATCCGCTTCCTGTTTTCAATTGCCCAATAATCTCTTTATCTGCCTGAATTTTAATGGCTTCATTAAGGAAAATGGAGGCATCAGCCGGATTGCCATCAGGATTCAAACGTGGTCGGTTGAATTCCATAAAACGTCCGTAAGCCTTCCATCCCTTCTGGTCAAGATTCGGTGCCACCGAAGCCCACTCATCGTAAGCTTTCAGCGCATCTTTAAAAGTGTACTCTCCGGCTGAACCTTTACCCTGCGGAATAACAAACTGGCCCATCACACCGATACCGGAAAGCATCAAGATGAGACTGATAAAAATGATCCCCGGTTTTATTGAAAAATACTTCATCAGTTTTGATATTAAATATTTAATGAAAGCAGAATGATCGTAAACAAGAGTTCTGAAATGCAAAGATAAGATATTCTTATGCTGAACACTTAAGTCAAACAGCCGCCTATTGTTAATGATTGTTAATCAAAAGCACTGATTAGGCTGCTTCTGCGTAATTTGGCATCGTGAACAGGAATCTTCGTTATATATTCATCACCATGTCGGTGGCCCTGGTGGGTATTATTATCTTCCAGATATACTGGATCAGCAACTCCTACGATCTCCATAACAAGACCTTCCGGAACGAAGTGAATGCGGCTCTCGAGGAGGTATTGAACATAGAAACCGAAGAAAATATTATCGGACATATTCTTGCTATGCAGGACAGTTCCAAAGAACCCATCGTTATTGAAACATACCGTATCGCAGGACAGACTGACAGTCTGAATATCAATTATAATGCCAGTACACTTAAAGATTCCATTTCAATTAAACAGCGGGATCTGAACAGGATTGTCGGTAAAGTTTTCCAGAGCCTGGCAACAATACATCCTGAGCTGCCCATAATCAGCACGAAGTATGAAAAACTGCTGAAAGAGCGGAATATCACGACCCCGTTTATCCTCGGATTCAGCAAGAATGATTCTGTTTTTGACAGGACCGGCGGTACACCCGAACAATTTATACTTGCCCAGGCTGTTCAAAAACTGCCTGGCATCAACAGGAATAATGAAAAGGTTCTGGCCTTTTTCCCTGATTCCCGCTCTTTTTTGCTGAACAGGATGTGGATAACACTTTTTGCATCGGTATTCTTTGTACTCCTGATTGCGGGAAGCTTTTTTTACATGCTGGCCATGCTTGTGCGACAGAAAAAATTGTCTGAAATAAAGAACGATTTTGTCAACAACATGACCCATGAGCTTAAAACCCCCATTGCAACGGTTTCAGCTGCCATGGAAGCTCTTGTGCAATTCGATGCCCTGGACGACAGAAACAGAAGCCTGAAATACATCGATTTATCCCGCCGGGAACTTACACGGCTTTCCGGAATGGTAGAAAATGTTTTGCGGATAAGTACTTTTGAAAAACAACGGCTCGTTCTGTTTAAGGAAACATTTAATATCAGCCAGATATTGGAAGAGACTGCTCAAAAATTCATACTCCAGAACCACGGCAACGTGGAGTTTCAGTTCGACCTGAAAGGCCCGGGCTATATTCATGCAGATAAGTTTCATATACAGAATGTCATCAACAACCTTTTTGACAATGCAGTGAAATACTCCGGCAGTTCAGCCATCCTGGAAGTTTCCTGCTACCGTGAGAACGAATTTGTTGTGGTTGTGGTCCGCGATCACGGAATGGGAATATCCAAGGAGCAGCAAAAACATATTTTCGATAAATTTTACCGGGTACCCACCGGTGATCTCCACGCGGTGAAAGGGTTCGGTCTGGGACTGGCTTATGTCAGGCAGATTGCCGAGGCGCACGGAGGAACAGTGGGGGTTAAAAGTCAGCTTGGCGCAGGTTCAGAATTTACGGTTGCATTACCAGAAATCCAATGAAAAAAACTAAAGTACTGTTTGTTGAAGATGAGCAATCCCTCGGATTGATTGTTCAGGAGAGTCTCGAATCAAGAGGATTCGATGTCCGCTATTGCCAGGATGGAAAAACCGGAATGCAGGCGTATTCGGAATTTAAACCCGACATCTGTCTGCTGGACATCATGATGCCTGTAAAGGATGGATTTACCATGGCCCAGGAAATTCGAAAGAACGACTCGGTGACCCCGATTATTTTTCTTACGGCCCGTTCCCAAACCACTGATGTGGTTAAGGGCTTTGAAGTTGGGGCAAACGACTATATCAAGAAGCCATTCAGCATGGAAGAGCTGATTGTCAGAATTAAAGCCAGGCTCACCGACCCCGGACAGGCGCTGAAATCAGATGATGAGATAATCATACACCAGTTAGGTGAATACCGGTTCGATCACCGCAAGCAGACACTTGAATTCCGGAACCAGATAACCAAGCTGACCCATCGGGAAGCTGAGATATTAAGGTTGCTCTGCGTTAATCGCAGCCAGGTGGTTGAGCGCAGTTTTGTTCTTAAAAAAGTATGGGGCGACGATAATTTCTTCAATGCCCGCAGCATGGATGTTTTCATCACCAAACTTCGCAAGCATCTTCAGCATGACAGTAATGTGGAGATACTGAATGTGAGGGGGATTGGGTATAAGATGATTTATTAAGGCAAAGGGCAGAGGGCAG
>CAILAQ010000042.1 GCA_903832165.1 uncultured Bacteroidota bacterium
AGCCACTTATTCCTTGATTCTTAATTCTTTTTACTAATTTTTGCCTTCTGCCCTCTGCCATCTGCCCTATTTTGTCCCAACTCCCACCTATTTCACCCGTTCCTGATAGGAGTTGTCGGTGGTATTAATCCTGATTTTGTCACCAGTCTGGCAGAACAGTGGAACCATAATGGTGATGCCGGTCTCGATAGTAGCCTGTTTCAGGGATGAAGTGGAGGATGAATCGCCCCTTACACCCGGTTCGGTATAAGTAATTTCCATAACCACCATCGGAACCAGTTCAGCATACAAAGCGGTTTCAGTATCGGCATGGACAACCATTTCCACATCGCCGCCATCTTTTAAAAGGCCGACATTATTGATCAGGTCCCCATCAATGCTGATCTGCTCATAGGTTTCCTTATGCATGAAATGATATCCCATGTCGTCCTTGTAAAGGAACTGGTAAGGCCTGCGCTCGACACGTGTTTCATTTATTTTGTGTCCCGAAGAGTAGGTGATTTCAATTACTTTTCCGGAAGTGATATTTTTCAGCTTGGTGCGGACAAACGCCGGACCTTTTCCGGGTTTAACATGCTGGAAGGAGATAATGGTGAATAATACATCGTTGTGCTCAATACACATGCCATTACGGATGTCTGCTGTCGTTGCCATAAAATCTTTTTAAATGTGGTGCAAAATTAGCTCAAAAAGATGAAACCACCTAACCTCCTCAACTCCTCTCCTCCTAACCACCTATCCAAATAGTTTGTTTTTAGGTAAGCTCGCGATAAATTCTTTAAGGTAGTGGGGCTCGAAATAGGCCGCATCAATGAACTCCCCGGTGTTGAACAGTGTTTCTGCCAGCTCCGGCTGGAAGGTGGCCGACAAAACAATACCGGTAAAGAAGCGGGCATTGGGGTGCTTGATAATTTCCGCCGCCTTGTCACTCCCCGTGCCGAAAAAGCAGATCAGGTGCTGATCGAGAAGGCTTCTATAGGATTCTGGCTCCAGCACTAAGGCTTCCACGGGGCTTACCTCATTTATCCCGGTATCGTAGAGAGCGGAATATACTTCCATTCTCCTGGCGTCAAGCATCGGGCAAAGCAACACTTCCCCGGCCTCAGGTGACCCGGGAATATCCTGCTGGTGGGCTGAGAAAAATCCGTTTGCGAGTGCTTTTAATGTCGGGATTCCGATCACAGGCTTTCCTGCTCCGTAAGCCATGCCTTTTGCTACCGAGGCCCCGATCCGGAGACCGGTATATGATCCCGGACCCATACTTAACGAGATGGCATCAAGGTTTTCCGCTTTAACACCATGATCATTAAATAATTCCTGAATAAAGATGGTTAATCTGGTGGCATGCGATTTGTCTTCAGTGGAATCCCTGAATCCCAGTACTTTTCCATCGCGGCTTAAAGCAACAGAGCAGACCGGAGAGGCCGTTTCCAGATTGATTATCAGGCCCATCTGAACAGATTTATTTCTTTTTCGGATCGCGGAAGAGCTCTTCCTTGGGAACTACCTGCACCTTTTCGCCATCTTTCAGTTTCTTGGAAATGGCATTATACGGGGCAACCACGATGGTTTCACCTTCACTGATGCCGGAAAGGATTTCAATATAATTTTTGTCCTGAATGCCGGTCTTTATTTTTCGCTGTGAAACTGTACCGTTTTCAACCGAAAAAAGAACTTCCATCATTTCATCGCGCGAAACCTCCGGAGTACCTTCCTGATCAGCGCCCGGACGGGTAGGATCATTCATTGTTTTCATCCGTGTTGAGTCGATGCGGGTGGTAACTGCCTGAATGGCAATTGATAGTATGTTGTATTTTGTCTGACTTTCAATCTCAACCGTGGCCGTCATACCCGGTCGGAAAGGATATCTTCCTGCTTTTCCCGAGGCAACCAATGAAGCATAGGATTCCGGCATAATCAGCACTTTTACGTTGAAGCTGGTCACCTGGTCGAGGGAGGTTCCTGTGGTATTCGCCGAATTGGCAATTTCAGTAACCAAACCCCTGAATTTTGTTCCCAGATAGGAGTCGATCTCAATGGAGGCAGTATCCCCTACATTTACGTTGACGATATCATTCTCATTCACTTCCACCTGTACTTCCATACGGCTGAGATCAGCAATCCTGAGCATCTCGGTACCGGCCATCTGCCCGGTTCCAACCACCCTTTCACCCTGCTCCACTTTTCTGCCGTAAATGATCCCGTCGATAGGCGCATAAATGGTTGTTTTGCGGAGGTTTTCAGCTGCTTCCTTAACCGAAGCCTCTGTGCTCTTGACGGTAAAGGATGCTGCTGAAACGGATTGCTTGGATGCATCTACCTGGGCTCCCGCAACATCATATTGTGTTTTTGCCGTTTCAAAATCAGAATCTGATAATACGCCCTGGTCATGCAAGGCCTTGCTGCGCTTATAAGATAATTCCTGCTGCCTGTACTGTGCCTCGGACTGCACCTGGGAGGCTTTGGCGTTCGACAGCTGTGCTCTGGCCGAATTAAGGCCGGCATTAACGCGGTCGAGGCTCGACAGGTAGAAATCCTGCTTGATTTTTACCAGAAGGTCGCCTTTTTTAACAGAGTCACCTTCTTTGACATCCATTTGAACTATCTCCCCGGAAACATCAGGACTGAGTTTTACTTCAGTCTCAGGCTGAATGCGGCCGTTGGCGGTTATCGTTTCAATGATTGTTCTCTTTTCGATTTTCTCGGTCGCTACTTTTGTCAGTGGGCCTGTTCCGAACCAACCTGCTTTTTTACCGATCAATGCAATGATAATCAAAGCAATGGCTGCTATCAGTAAATACCGTAATACTTTATTACGCTTCATATGGAATATTATTTAAGATCAATTGGTATACCGCGGTAGAAATCAAGAATCCGGGTATTGAAAATGTAATTATACTTTGCCTGCAGCAGCTCCGAACGGGCTTTAGTCAGGTTATTTTTTGCAACGTTGTAATCAAGCGAGGTAAGGAGCCCGACATTGAATTTTTGTTCGGCATAACGGAATGCCTCTTCCAGAGCTGATACTGATTTGTTGGTTGCCTTGAATTTTTCCAGCGATGCGGTTGCATCGGCAAATGCCTGCTGAATCTCTTTCAGTAATTGGTTATTGGCGAGGTCAACCTGATATTGTCCGCTGAGCACCGAGATGCGTGCATTCTTGATTCCCGTGCGAGTGCTCCAACCATTGAAGATCGGTACATTTAAACTGAAGCCGAGGCTCACCTGACTGTTGTTGTTCAACTGGTCCCTCATCGGCATGGGTTGATGGGTCAACAGGTCCAATCTCAGGTTTGAATATCCGGTACCGTATGAGGAATTCATGGAAAGCGATGGGCTCTGGCGGCCTCTCGCGATCAGAAGGCTTTTTTCCATCGATTGTAAATCAAGTTTTGCACTTTTTATTTGCGGTAGGGTCAGGAGGGCCGATTGATAAACTTCGTCCACACTGCCCAGATTGTCCTGGACCTTGAAAGACTCGAAGGTGGGTCGCTGAACCTTAAAAGCTTCAGGATTTTTGAGATCCAGTAACTGTGCCAGATCGAGGTACGACATGGTAAGCTGATTTCTCGAATTCACTTCATTCAGCTCTTCATTGGCAAGCTGGGCCTGGATTTCGAGAAGATTGCCCTTTGGCAGCGAACCAGCTTCTACCATGATCCGGGTACGGTTTACCTGCTGGGTTGTGATATTCAGCTGCTGTATGGTAATGTCGTGCAGTTCCTCGTTAAACAGGATTTGCAGATAAAAGCGGGCGATATTCAAAGCCAGGTCGTTCTTGGCCTTATCAAGATCAGTGAGGTTTTTCTGCAGATCGATCCGGTTACGCTGGATGGTGTTCCAGTTTTCTAACCCCTTGAACAGATCCATTCCGCTGCTCAGATAAGCACTGGCACCGATGGAATTATCCGTAGTAAACTGATAGGTGAGGGGATCAACTGACCGGCCGAACCGGAAAGATTCCGACAGGCCTGAATTCACTGAAGGCAACAAGTTCAGCTTTGATTGAGCAAGATTGTTTTTGGCAACATCAACTCCCAGGGCCTGCTGCTTCAGCCTGATATTGTTCTGAAATGCATATTCAATGCAACCGGTGAGAGTCCAGGGCTGCTGCTGAGCGGCAACCGGTCCACGGAAAAGAACCACCAGCAACAGAGCTGCGAATATCCGAATTGAACTCATTTTAAAATAAATTAGGCCGCAAAGATACACAAAATAGGTTCGCTAACGCTCGCTAATAGGTTCGCTTCGCTCACTAATAAGCTCCCTTCGGTCGCTAAATGTTTAATAATTAGCGCGAAGCGCATATTTAGGGAGGCGCAGCCGACCCTATTAGGAGCGAAGCGACCTATTAGCGACCGAAGGGAGCCTATTAGCTGAGCGCAGCGAAGCCTATTTCAAAGTTCTTTGAAATAACTGAAATATCCTCTTATACTCGTCGGTCCAAGCATCCGGGTCGGTAAAGCTATGATGTTCAAGTGGGTATATGGCCAGTTGCCAATTGTCCTTGCCCAGATCAATTAATCTTTCGTTCAATCGTACAATGTCTTGAAAATGAACATTATCGTCGAGAACACCGTGACACATCAGCAGGTTACCTTTCAAACCTTCAGCAAAATTGATTGGCGAACTTCTCGCATAAGCCAGACTGTCTTCGGCCGGTGTATTGAGAATCGGGGCAGTATACCCATGATTATAATGTGCCCAGTCGGTGACCGATCGCAGTGCAGCGCCGGATGCAAAAACATCAGGAGTGGTAAAAAGAGCCATCAGCGTCAGGAAGCCGCCGTAGGAACCGCCATATAACCCGATGCGCTTTGGATCAACCCCGCAATTCGCAGCCAGGTATTTTGCGCCGTCGACATTGTCCGACAGGTCCTTCCCTCCCATATGGCGATAGATCCCTGTGCGGCAGTCGCGGCCGTAGCCCGAGCTTCCGCGGTAATCAATATCTATGACCGTATAGCCGTTATCAACCAGCATATTGTTAAACATATACTCGTGATTGTAGGTCGACCACCATTTATGCGCGTTCTGAAGGTAACCTGCACCATGGACGAACAGTACGCCGGCCTTGTTCGATTTGCCCTCGGCAGGTTTATATAGCCTGGCATAAACCGTTGCACCATCAGCCGCCTTGAAGCTGATATATTCAGGAGTTCTCCAGTTATATGCCTTAAATGCGGCTGATCTGGAATCGGTAAGCGCAACAGCCGGAGCTCCCGCCAGATTTTTCTGTATGTATAATTCAGCAGGATGGGTAGCGCTTGAAAATGCAATAGCGAGCCATTTTTCATCCGGCGAAAGGGTAACCTCATTACCACCGACCATCGAGGTGATTTTTTCACGTGTTCCACCCTCAATGGCCATCCGGTAAAAATGATGCTCACCCGGATGTACTTCATTGGAGGAGAAATACCACCATTTTTTATCACTGGATATTCTTGGGCTGTACACTTCAAATTTTCCGGAAGTGAGGGCCTTTCTTTCACCGGTTTCAACATTTACCCAATATAACTGGGAATAACCTGAGGCTTCCGACTGGAACCACAATCGCTTTCCATCCGGCATCCAGCCTGTTCCCTGACCATAACCGATTCCCGGACCTGCAATCCATGCTTCGTCGCGCTGCCTGTCGAGCAGTTTTACTGACCCGTTTTCAGGATTAAAAGTCAGTAGCCAAAGATCTTTATTGTCGTTTGATTCAGCTACGATAACACCTGTTCTTCCATCCGGAGTCCAGTTTGGGCCCATAAACCTGACAGGCCTTTCTTCCGGTTTGCGATCCTTGTACTTAACCGGATAATCTTTAACATAGTCCGGTAAATCAGTGATTCCGGGTATTTGATCGGCCTTGAGTTCATAAATTGAATCCTTGCTGATATTCACGATGCCCATCACCATTTTTCCGGGCACCTCGCCAACTTTTGACCGGGTATTTATGGTTTCGGTGTATCCTGAACGTGTCACATAGCTTGGCATGATGGTTCCCTTGGAATTTTCGCCAGGCCACGATTTAAAGAATATCACATATTTTTCATCCGGGGTAAGCTCCAGTCCGCTAACTGAATACCCATCAGTATAAATAGCCTCGGGACCACCGGCCCGGGTGCCTCCCCTGGGCCTCATTCCCATTCCGTAATAGGGCATTCCTCCTCTGCCGCTTCGGCCACTTCCGCCCGCTATTTTGGGAAAAAGCCTTACCTGATCCTGGGTGAGCCATTGATCCTGAGCTGTTACTTTTTCACGTGTCTGTGCAGGCCTGGCAGCGGCTTCAGGTTTTTCGGCCTGAAAATTGGTAAGCTGCCTGAATTGTCCGATCATTGGATCCAGCAGATATAAATTGTTGCTGATGGTTAAAACCAGCTTTTTGCCAGAATGAGTAAAGGCTGTTTCGGAAACAGGCAGGCTGGTACTGAAAGCCAGAATGGTGTCCTTATTCTTACAGTTTACCAGATAAATATCGCCGTTCTTATTGATCAGCTCCATGCTCTTGTCGCTGTTGAACTGCTTACTTTCGGTCCTTAGCTTTTGCACTTCACCGCGCGGAACTTTATTTAAAACGGGATTTGCCGGATCGATCCGGTATGAAGAATCTGCAGGTTTGTTGCCGGCATTCCATTCGAAATAAAGAGATTTTGAATCGGCCGACCACTGAAATGCCGATGGAGACTGACCTTCGAAATTCAGCGCCATGAAATCCTTGATTTTCAGCACCGACTTGTTTTCGACCTGGCTATAAACCGATGTGCTCAGGGCGGCGATGATAAGCAAACTGCAGATGAACCTGGTTTTCATATAGATTGAAATTTATTAATGGCGTAAAGTACAAAATCAGCATTCATATTTAGATGTTGCGAGATGAGAAAATCTAAATAATAGTGTATTTTTAACACTTAAATCTTTCTTTATGAGCATTTATTACCCTAATGAAGACCGGCAATTACTGGCTGTCGACTGCGTAATCTTCGGGTTCGACAACCATGAGCTTAAGCTGTTGCTTATTAAGCGGAACATGGAGCCGGGTAAGGGTTTATGGTCACTGATGGGAGGTTTCCCCAAGCGCAATGAAGGGCTCGACCAGGCTGCCGAAAGAGTGCTCAAACAGCTTACCGGCCTCGAAAATGTATACATGGAGCAGCTGTATGCCTATGGCGAAGTGGATCGGGATCCGGGTGAAAGGGTGGTATCCGTAGCCTATTATTCACTGATCAAGATAGGGGATTACGACAAAGAACTTGTCAGTGGCTTCGATGCACACTGGGTGCCGGTGGGCGAAATTCCCGAATTGGTTTTCGACCACGGAGTCATGGTGGAAAAGGCACTCCGCCGGCTCCACCGCCGCGCCCGGATTCAGCCGATCGGGTTCGAGCTGCTACCCGAAAAATTCTCAATGCCTGAGTTGCAAAGTCTTTATGAAGGGATATTCCAGAAGGAACTCGATAAACGAAATTTCCGGAAGAAAATCCTGACCATGGGTTTTTTGGATAAGCTCGTTGAAAAGGATAAGTCATCCTCAAAAAAAGGTGCCTTTCTGTACAAGTTCAACCCGGAGAAATATCAGGAATTGCTGGATAAGGGCTTTTACTTTTCACTCGATGTATGAATCAGATATTTAATTGTTTAACATCATGCGCCTGACACAACTGAAACAATCGGTTTTCGAAGCAAACCTGGCGCTGGTCAGGGAGGGTCTGATAAAACTCACCTGGGGCAATGTGTCAGGAATCGACCGCAGTCTGGGCATTATCGTTATCAAGCCGAGTGGCTTTTCATACGATGAAATGACCCCGGATGACATGGTGGTGATGGATCTTCAGGGCAATGTTCTGGAAAGCAAGCTTAAGCCCTCCTCTGATACACCCACTCACCTGTATTTATATCAGGCATTTTCTTCTGTGGGCAGCATAGTCCATACCCATTCCGAATGGGCAACATCGTGGGCACAGGCTTGTCTCGATATTCCTTGTCTGGGTACCACCCATGCCGATTATTTTCACGGACCGGTTCCGTGTACCCGCCTGCTTACCTCTGATGAAATCCAGGGGGAATATGAATTATCCACCGGCAAAGTAATTCAAGAGCGGTTCGAAACACTGGATCCTGTTGGGGTGCCTGCCGTTCTGGTTGCCGAACACGGTCCATTCTGCTGGGGTAAAAATCCGGCTGAAGCGTTAAAACATGCCGTTATCCTGGAGGAAGTGGCCAAAATGGCTTTCCGTACCTTTATGCTGGGTAAAAAAGATCCTGTACAGCCTGCCATCCTTGATAAACACTATTCGCGCAAGCACGGACCGAAGGCTTATTACGGGCAAGTGACGGGTGACAAGTAAAGAGTGACAGGTGACAAGTGACGAGTGACAGCTGGGTCAGAAACAATTATTAATAGCCCTGTACTTTAGTGCGGGGGACCAATGTGATAACATAACAGAAACATCAATATAATGCAGAAATCAATCAATCTTCTTATGGCCGGCACGCTGGTGTTGCTATCGGCTGGATGTGCTGAAAAGAAACCGGTAACGGGCGATTATCCGATACAGCCTGTGACATTCAATCAGGTGAAACTCGAAGATGCCTTTTGGGCGCCGAGAGTAAAACTGAATGCCAGCCTTACTATTCCTTATGCATTCCAGCAGAGTGAAAAAACCGGAAGAATTAAAAATTTCGATATTGCTGCCGGAGTTGAAAAAGGCAGCTTCTGCAGTATTTATCCGTTTGATGATTCGGATGTATATAAGATTATCGAAGGGGCATCCTACTCATTGCAGACCGTTCCTGACCCTGAACTCGATGCTTATCTCGACCAGCTGATTGCCCGTATCGGTGCTGCACAGGAACCTGATGGATATCTGTATACGAACCGTACCATTATGGGCGACAGCGCTCATCCCTGGGCTGGCAAAAAACGATGGGAACTGGAGAGCGAAAACAGTCACGAATTATATAATCTCGGTCATTTCTTTGAAGCTGCCGTGGCCCATTATCAGGCTACCGGCAAGAAAACCATGCTCAGTATCGCCATAAAGGCCGCCGACCTGATCGTGAAGGATTTTGGCTGGGGCAAGTGCGAGCATTATCCCGGTCATCAGGAGGTGGAAATCGGACTAACCAAACTATACCGTGCTACCGGGAACAAGGCCTATCTCGACCTGGCCAAGTTTTTCCTCGACGTTCGCGGTCCGGGTGGTGAAGTATACAACCAGGCACATAAAAAGGTAGTTGATCAGACTGATGCTGTCGGCCATGCCGTCCGTGCCAATTACATGTTTTCAGGAATGGCTGATGTTGCCGCCCTGACAGGCGATAAGGCTTATCTGAAAGCTATTGATACTATCTGGAAAAATGTTGTTGGTAAGAAGCTGTATATTACCGGAGGAGTTGGTGCTACCGGTGCCGGTGAAGCATATGGCATTGATTATCAGCTGCCGAATATGAGTGCATATTGCGAGACGTGTGCCAATATTGCAAATGTGTTATGGAATTACCGGATGTTCCTTCTGCATGGCGATGCCAAATACATTGATGTTCTGGAGCGCAGCCTTTACAATGGTGTCCTGAGCGGACTGGGCCTGTCGGGCGACCGTTTCTTTTATCCCAACGTACTCCGCTCAAAGGGTCAGCATGAACGCAGCGCCTGGTTTGGATGTGCTTGCTGTCCGAGTAACCTGTGCCGTTTTATCCCATCGGTTCCCGGATATATTTATGCTGTAAAAGATAATGACCTGTTCGTGAATCTTTTTGTTCAGAGTGAGGCTGCTGTATCTTTAGGAACCAGAAAAGTTACGGTCAAACAGGTAACTGATTATCCGTGGAGCGGATCGGTAAAATTGGAAATCATTCCCGAAAAGAAGGGGAAATTCAACCTGATGGTCCGCATTCCGGGCTGGACAGGTAACCAGGTGGTGCCAAGCGATTTGTATCAGTATAAAGATCCTGAGAACAATCCGGTCGTGATCAGGATCAACGGTAAAACGGTAAGTTATAAATCTGAAAATGGTTACGCCATACTCAGCCGCTCATGGAAAGCCGGCGATCAGGTGGAGATTGGCATGCCGATGGATATCCGCAGAGTAAAAGCCAACGATAAGGTGGAGGCCGATCTGGGTCAGGTAGCTGTGCAGAGGGGCCCGCTGATGTATACCCTCGAATGGGCTGACCAGGCAGATAAGAAAGCCTTGAACCTGATGCTGGCGGAGGATCCTGCTTTTAGTTACGCCTTCAATGCTGATTTATTGAAAGGTGTTGGCGTGATCAGCGGCAAAGGTTATTCCCTGAAAGCTAACCTTGACGGATCGGTGGAGAAAACTCCTGTCGAGCTGAAAGCCATTCCTTATTATTCATGGGCAAACCGCGGTCGGGGCGAGATGACGGTCTGGATTCCTGAAGATGCAAAATATGCCACCCCGCTCCCTGCACCCACTATTGCCTCCTTATCAACGGTTACTGCTTCAAAATGCGCTGGATCGCCGGAAACCATTCACGATCAGCAATGTCCGCCAAAATCGAGCAGCTCGGAGTTTGGTTTTATTCATTGGTGGCCGAAGAAAGCCTCAAATGAATGGGTGCAATACGATTTTGCCAAAGCTGAAAAAGTTTCGGCAATGGATGTTTTCTGGTTTGATGATGAAGATATCAATGCCGGATGCCGGGTGCCAAAATCCTGGAAGCTGATGTATAAAAAAGGAGATTCTTGGGTGGAGGTAAAGGCAAAAGGTGCCTATGGAACGAAAAAAGATCAGTATAACGTTCTTGAGTTCGACCCGGTAACCACTACAGGATTGAAACTTGAAATCAGGCAGCCTGATGAATTTTCCACCGGTGTTCAGGAATGGATTGTAAGATAAACACATGAAAAGAATTGCCTGGCTGTTTGCATTGGTCTTAACAGGTCTGGTTGTTGGTTCAGCCAGGCAGGACACCTTTTTCTTCCTGATCGTTTCGGATTCGCATTACGGTAAAAGCGACCATCAGAAAAATCTGGAAACGATCAGCAGGATGAATGCCATCGAAGGCACTGACCTGCCTGGCTGGCTCACCGGCAGGGTGGGCAAGCCATTGGGTGTGATCCATTGCGGTGATATTCTTGATGGTCCCTCCGATAGTGCATGGCAGTTGTTTGAACAGGATTACGGGCTGACCGGCGATGCAAAGCTGAAGTTCCCTGTTTACGAAACTTTCGGCAACCATGACGGGGGTCTCGATCAGGTGGTGAGACAGGCGGTCATCCGCAGGAATCCCAAGCGTCCCGCCCTGGCAGGAATATCGGAAAACGGACTTAACTACTCCTGGGATTGGAACGGTGTGCATTTTATCAATCTGGGTTCTTATCCCGGTAATGAATGGATCGACACCTGCGGATGGTGTCACTATTTTAAGGATTCGTTTCGTGAACCACTCTTCAGCCGCAATTTTCTCCGGAAAGACCTGCTGAAAAATGTGGGGTCCAGCGGTCGCCCGGTAGTGCTGGTTCAGCATTATGGTTGGGATGATTTCAGTAAATTGTGGTGGACGGTGACTGACCGGGATTCTCTGGCGGCGGTAATCAAACCATACAATATAATAGGCATTTTTCACGGCCATTCGCATGCAGTCGAAAACCGTCAGTGGAACGGCATTCAGATCTGGTCGGCCGGCTCCACTGTAAAAGGTGATCAGCCCGGTGATATTCTCGTTGTCAGGTGCCGCAGGGGTAAACTTACCATCTGGCCCTTTCCTGCACGTATTTAATTGTAAATTAGCGGAATGATCTTATCAGTGATTATACCGGCCTTTAATGAGGGTGGCACAATATACAGGCTCCTTGAGCGCGTAAGTGCCGTTAAGCTGATTGAAGATGTATCCATGGAGATTATTGTAGTCGATGATTGCTCGGCTGATAATACCGCCACTGAGACACAACGTTTCGTGAAAGATTATCCGCAGACCTCAGTCAGTTGTCTGAAACATAAAAAGAACAGTGGTAAGGGAGCCGCCCTGCGCACAGGTATACAAGTTGCAACGGGTGATTTTATCGTTGTTCAGGATGCCGATCTCGAATACGACCCCCGGGAATATAACCTCTTGCTGCAACCCGTTCTGGAAGGCTTTGCCGATGTGGTTTACGGCAGCCGGTTTGTCGGGAGCAAGCCGCACAGGGTACTCTTCTTTTTCCATTCCGTTGGCAACCGTTTCCTGACCTGGCTCTCGAACCTGCTTACCAATATTAATATCACCGATATGGAAACCGGATACAAGCTTTTTAAATCCGGCATCCTGAAAAACATCAGGCTCGTGGAGAATGGGTTTGGGTTCGAGGCGGAAATCACCGCCAGAATAAGCCGCATCCCCGGGATAAGAATTTATGAGATCGGAATTTCCTATTATGGCCGAACTTATAACGAAGGGAAAAAGGTTAACTGGAAAGATGGTTTCAGGGCGATTTACTGTATTATCAAATACAATATTTTCAGCAGGAAATGAGATTTTCTGCATGTAACAGGTGAGAAATCTCTGGTCGGAATTATAATGAAACCTGAGTATTACCTGGTCTGCAGCATATTTACATATGCCTGATTCACCTTGATTCCAAGATCGCGTGCTTTCAGAATATCTTTTAAAGCACCCTTTAAATCACCCATTTTTGCGAGCAGATAGGAGCGGTTTTGAATGTAGATACCGTTGTTGGGTTTCAACTGAATTGCCCGGTTGAAATCGGTTACTGCCTCCTGATTCCTGTTCATCTGATCATAGCATAACCCGCGATGATTAAGAATATTTGCATCATCAGGGTTTGTTTTCAAAAAGGTTGAGGCATCCTGGCTTGCCTTGTCAAAGTTACCCATCGAATAGTGCGCGAGCGAGCGGTTGGAGTATGCTTTCAGATTATTCGGATCAATGGATATTGCTTTATCCAGATCAGTCAGTGCCTGGTCGAATTTTTTCATCGATCCCCAGATAACGCCCCGGTTGCTTAATCCCAGACTGTAATCGGGCTTAAGTCGAAGTGCGGCATTGATGTCCGAAAGGGCCTGGTCCAACTGGCCAAGCTGGAAATACAGCTCTCCACGGTTGCTGAAACCAAGAAATCCGCTGGGGTTTGCGCTGATTGCCTTTGAATAAGCTTCAATCGCCTTTTGATTCTGATTATGATCGCGGTAATAAATTCCCAGATTATTGTTTGCCATCGAACTGTTCGGATACCTTTTAATAACATCGGTAAACAGTGTCTCTGAGTTCTTCCATACCTGGGTCCGGTTCCAGGTGGAATATCCCAATACCGACAAATATATTACTCCGGCAACGATCAGGGGGACTTTCCACCTGCTTTTATACAAAAATTCAAGTGCCCAGGCCAATATAAAAAATAGTCCGATATAGGCCAGATAGGTGAATCGGTCGGCCAGGAATGCCGTGCCTGCTCCCACAATCTGAAGCATAAACATCACATTAAAGAAGAAAAAGAGCGATCCGAAAATTACCTCTTTGGTATGTCTGCCGTATTTGAATATGTTGATCGCAAGCATAATAATCACAAGCGGACTGCCGTAGAAAAGCCACGTCAGTTTTTCGGGACTGGGGTATATGGCAGATAGATCCGTTGGCGAGTAACTTTTGTACATATAAGCACATAAGGTGTAGGTGCCGATAAAGAACCGCTGAAAAAACGGCAGCACCGTATGGGTTTCCAGCGTTCCCTGCTTACCTAGTAAATAAACCCCGGCGATACCTGTGAGCAGTGATAGAATAAAGAATGGTATTTTATTCAGCAGTTGCCTCGGCCGGAATTTGCCTTCCAGGAAATAATCGATCAGCAGGAGAATGAGAGGCAGGGTGACTGCCTGGATTTTTGAAAGCAGCGCTAAGATAAATGCTACCAGCGCCAGAAGATAGAATGCCTGCTTTTTCGTCCGGTGGAAAGAGATATAAAAGACAAGAGACAGAAGATAAAAAAGACCATATAAAACATCTTTTCTTTCACTGACCCAAGCCACCGACTCTACGCGCATCGGATGAATTCCGAAAAGCAAAGTTGCCACAAAAGCGACGAAAAGGCTCGCCCCCAATTGTCTCAGAAAGATGAATACAAGCAGGGTGCAGAGCAGGTGAAGCAGCAGGTTATTAAGGTGGTACACCCAGGGGGTCAATCCCGAAAAATGGTTTTCCACTGCAAAACTGAGTGTCGTCAGCGGGGTATAGCTACCGACTACGGTATGGGTAAATACTTCTTTAACACTTTGTAAATCAAGCTCATTCACGTTCTTGTTTTCCGTAACGTTTATACCATCGTCCCAGTTAACAAAATCGTTTTTGAGCACGGGTGAGAAAAATGAAAAAGTGGCCAGCAGAATTACTGCGGCGAGTATCCATTCTTTCTTCTTGTTCAGCATCGGTTGTTATTTTATCCTGATCAGCAAACAGTTTAGGCCTGGTAAATTTGTAGATTTTTTTTTCGATTATGCGGAATCTGACGATTTTTCAGTCAGCTTACAGAGGAATCGGGCGAATGGGATCTGTATAATTATACAAAAATTAATTAAAGAATAGCCTTCAGCCTTTTTTTTTGTGACAGGGATCCGGTTAGGGGCACATTTTATCTAGGCGGTTTCATTTCCGTTATTTCATACTGATTAAATGGTGATGATACAGGATCACTTATTGGAGTGTGAAGCAAACACTTAAAGGTGGATGTTTTTCAAAATGCCGGATAAGTGTGTTTTGATTCACAACAAATGAGTATTTTTTTACAATAAATGAGCTGTACTATTTGGAAAAGTCGATTTGAGACTTATATTTGAGCGGGAGATTTTAACATTATTTAACTTAACCATAGGATGCGTATGCGGAAATTTACACTTCTCATTGTTATTGTTGCGCTCTTTGCAGCAGTTTCAACACAGGCTCAAACCCCGGGGACTAAGGGGAATGGCCAGGTTTTTTATTCTGAGACCTTTGGATGGGTCAATCCGGCCGACGATAAAGGCTGGACTGCTCCAACCGGTTATTATTTCCTTGATCCGACTGACATTGGATTCAACTGGGTATGGTGGCCGGGTTACGTTAGTCGCCCTGTCCGTGTTTTACGCCAATGGGTCGCTCAATGCCGCCTCCTCAAGCGCCCCTGTTGCCGTCGCGGGCCAAACCCTCCAG
>CAILAQ010000043.1 GCA_903832165.1 uncultured Bacteroidota bacterium
TATGGCGGTACCAACGATACGGAAAGTTCAGGAATCCTTAATTTCATCCGTATTGAGTTCCCGGGTATTGCCTTCCAGCCAGATAAAGAAATCAATGGTCTTACATTCGGCGGTGTCGGAAGCGGAACATCTGTTGATTATGTTCAGGTTTCCTATTCCGGAGATGATTCCTTCGAATGGTTCGGCGGCAGTGTGAACTGCAAGCACCTGATTACATTCCGCGGATGGGATGACGAATACGACACGGATTACGGTTACCATGGCATGATTCAATACGCTGTAGGTCTTCGCGACCCGGCTATTGCTGATCCGGGTTCGGGGTCAAATGGATTTGAATCGGACAACGATGCTACCGGCTCTGCATCAGAACCTCTTACCAGTGCAGTTTTCAGTAATTTCAGCCTGTTCGGCCCGTTGGTTACCCCTGAAACTCAGATCAACAGTAACTTCAAGCGGGGTGCTCATCTCCGGAGGAATACCGCATTGAACCTCTATAATACCATCTTCTCCGGTTTCCTCGTTGGCCTCTACATCGAGGGACCTTCCATCACCAATGCCAAAAACAATTTGCTGAAAATCGAGAATACGGTTCTGGCAGGCTGTAAAACCAATTTCGGAGCAGCGGCCAATGATCTCTGGACTGTTGACGAAGAGACAGCATGGTTTAATAGCGCCACTCGTAACAACCAGCTGGTGACAAATAACGGAGATCTGGCCATTACAGATCCATTCAACTTGTTGGCACCGAACTTCGTTCCGATGAGTACTTCCACGATGCTTGGCGGATCCTATTGGAACGCAACAGGCATTAATGTGGTACCGGTGGCTGAAACCCTTGTTGTCTATCCAAACCCGGTAAGCAGCACCCTCCATTTTGGCGGGGACATCGCTGTAAAATCGATAAGATTGATCAACATTACAGGACAGGTGGTCATGGAAACGCGTATTACCAACAATCAGCTTTCCGTTGGGGATCTCAATCCGGGCCTCTATATTATTCAAACCATCCTCGAAAACGGTAAAATCGCAACTCAGAAAGTTTACAAGCAATAGTCGATTTATCTTTTCATAGCTCAAAAGGCTGCCCTCTCAGGAGGGTGGCCTTTTTTAATACCCGTTCAGGCAGAGTTGATATCAGTCCGGAAATGATTCTTAATCGATGGAAGAGGCGGTAAATCTGTATCCAACCCCCTTAATGGTCTGGATACAATCTTCGCCTATTTTTTCCCTTATTTTGCGGATATGTACATCGATCGTACGTTCACCAATTACCGCATCATCGCCCCAGATGATCCCGAAGATTTCCTCACGGGTTTGCAACCTGCCCGGTTTTGAGGCTAAAAGCATTAACAGCTCAAATTCTTTTTTAGCAAAATGCTGCTCCTGCCCTGAAATCGTAACAAGGTACTTCATCCGGTCAATGATGATATTTCCGAATTTATACAGATGATCATCATTCTCCTGTAAACTGGAGGAATTCCTTCTCCTGAGAAGCGCATTTAACCGGCTTACCAGAACCTTGGTTTTTGTTGGCTTGATAATATAATCGTCTCCCCCGGCAGAAAATCCGGCAATTTGAGAGTAATCTTCACCTCGTGCAGTCAGGAAGGCGATCAATACGTCCTTCAGATCAGGCAGTTTTCTGATCTGTTCGCAAGTCTCAATGCCGTCGATACCGCGCATCATCAGGTCGAGCAAAATCAGATCGGGTTTGAATTCCTGTGCGAGCCGGATACCATCGACGCCATTGGTGGCCTTTTCTATGGTGAATCCTTCCTGAGTCAGACTGTATCCCAGGAACTCGAGTATATCGGGTTCATCGTCTATCAGCAATATCCGTGGTGATTCAGCCATAAAAATTAATTGTTTTATAAGCAAATGTAGAGCATCGGTCAACTAACCATGTTACCCTAATATTAAATCCATATTTAATGAAGGAATTAATCTGCTGAAATCTTAACGATTAGATCACCTGTCGGTCAGCGATCGGGATAATTGTTAACATTAAAATAATATTGTGGATTTAATTAGGTAATCTTCACGATGTATGTTTGCGGCAAGAAATTAAGCGCAAAATGAAAAAAATTATTTCGACCATATTTTTGGTAGCTTTGATGCTGCCGGTTTTTGCCGATGGAAAAAACAACGAATCGAAGAACATTAAAGTGGTCACCGAGGTTGCTGTACTTATGGGAACTGTGATAGATCAATCCACCGGTGAAACATTGCCGGGCGCCCAGGTTAAGATTAGCGGTCTGGACCAGACCGTATACACCGACCTCGATGGGAACTTTGAAGTGAAAGGAATTATTCCGGGTAATTACAACCTCCAGGTTTCTCTTGTTTCGTATAAGGAAAATAAAATCAAGGACCTGGTTGTCAGTGCAAACAAGAATAGCGCTCTTAAAGTGGAGCTTAAACGATAGGTTATCTGTTGGCAGAAATGAAAAAAGCAATTTTAGTCCTATCTGGCCTGATCTTGTTTCTGACTGGCTACAGCCAGATCACCCAGGGCGAAAACGGCCTTTATTATGGCAAGGACAATAAGCTTTTTTCCGGCGATTATCGGGAGTATTGGGACAACGGCCAGCTGAAACAGCAGATGCTTATCACCGATGGTAAAATGGACGGCCAGGTCACACTCTGGTACCGGACTGGAACAATAATGGAAATCCGCATGTTTGAGAATGGGTTGAGAGAAGGGCAATGGATTTCTTATAATGAACTGGGTCTGAAAACCGGGGAAGCCGGTTACGCTGCTGATCTTAAAGAAGGATCGTGGCGCGTGTGGGATGAAAAGGGCATATTGCGGTATGAAATGTTTTATCGCAAGGGACAAAAAGCCGGTCTCTGGACTATGTATGATGAAAACGGGAATAAGGTAAGTGAGAAGAGTTATTCAGACGAAAAATAATTTCTCCCGGAATTATTGAAAAAATCCTGACAGGAATTTTCCTGATCGTTAAGGGTGCTGTCACCATAAATCAGATCGGTCCGGTGACAAGTGAGCGTGCTTTATTTAATTCCTTATTAAAAGTAGCACAAGCTTTCTTACTTTTAGGCAACCTTAACATCATGACAAACATTAAAATCATCACTCTGGCGACCCTTGCAATGGTCACCTTAGCCAGTCCGCAGAATAAGAAACAGCCGAATACCGATCAGCTAAAGCCCATAACGCTGAAACAAACGGAACTGTCAGGCGAGATCGGGCGGCGGATCAACGACCTGATATATAAGAACTACATGGTCATCGATCTCGATGGCTTTTTTACCGAGCCATACCGGGTGCGCCCCTTCACCGACAATTATCATTATGTCGGGGTGGGAAAGGTGATTGATGCGGGGAGCCTTTTTACCGCTTACACCGGCGATCCGAAAGTGGCTGAACGAACAGCACACCTGATCAACGGAATCATTGATACCCGCGATGCAGATGGCTATATCGGCACATTCAAACTGCTGCCCGGAGGTAAGCAGAACCATTTCAACTGGGCGTTACATGAGCAGGAATATCTGCTCCTCGGGCTGGTCAGGAATTTTCTGACCACCGGGAATAAAAAATCGCTGGAGGATGCCCGCAATCTGGGTGATTATGTGATCGCCACCTTCGGAAAGGATCCCAAGCCCGAGGAGGTATGCACCGCCGGTCTTCCGGAGGGATTTATAGCCCTGTATAAGGCAACCGGTGATAATCGTTACCTGGACTTTGCTGCCAATATCAAACACGGGAATTCACAGGGCGAAGTGCAGTGTGCGTCGCTGCTTACCTGGAAGCAGACCTTTGAAACGGAAGCTTCTCATGTTTATGTGATGCTGGCGCGATGTTACGCGCAGACCGAATTGTACCGGTCCATGAATAAGCCGTCGCTCCTGGATATGTCGGAATACATGCGCCATGAATTGCTGCGTACTGGTGGAGGCCTTAATGTTGTCGGTTCTGCATCGGACGGAGAGTGGTTCTCCTACACGCAGAATGGTGCAGGGCAAATCGGCGAATCGTGCGTTACCGCTTATCTGGTACGATGGCTGGAAAGTTTGATGCGTCTGGAGGGAGATCTCCGTTATGGGGATATCATGGAGCGCACGATATATAATGCGCTCTTCGCGGCGCAGGATCCGGAGGGCAGGAAGATCAGGTATTTCACCCCGTTTACCGGACCGCGCGTCTATTGGGGCCAGGACGGTTTCTGCTGTCCCGGTAATTTCCGCCGGATTATGGCCGAACTGCCACAAAAAGTATACTATCAGTCGGCCGATCAAGCCATTGCAGTCAATCTTTTTACTACCTCGGCAACCACTATTGAGCTGAACCCTGATCTCTCGGTAACACTCTCCCAGGAAACCGACTACCCAAACAGTGGTCAGGTAGTTTTCAGAGTGACGCCTTCTAAAGAGGCCACCTTTGCCTTACAGCTGCGTATTCCGCGGTGGTGCAAAAACGCCACGGTTAAAATCAACGACAAGGGACCGGTTACAGTACAATCCGGCATCAATCCTTACGAGATCCGCCGCAAATGGAAAGCCGGCGATGTGGTGACCCTGGAGATGCCAATGGAATGGCGTTTCATTAAGGGCCACCAGTTGCAGGAGGGTAAGGTTGCCCTCGCCCGCGGCCCCGTGATATACTGTCTGGGTACCGCCCAAAACGAGGAAATCCTGAAGAAATATCCGAATTTCAGCGGAATCATTGTTGATCCGGCTGTTTTGGGTGAACCTGAAGCAGACCATTCCATCCGTCCCGATGGGAAAAAAGTAATACTCAAGGCAAGAGTTGAAGCCCCCGGCGCCTGGAGCAGGGGTGCACCGTATCTGACACTCACCTTCACCGAATTTATCGATCCTACTGGTATCGTTACCTATTTCCATTTGCTCGACCTGAACAAAGCCGTGGAAGACGAACTGATGGTGGACTGTTTCCGGAAATGATTCGCTTTTAGCAATTAAGATCCGGAGTTTCAGTATTTTTGAGATTGACACAGATTAAGAAAAAATGAAAAACAGATTAACATTTGTGGTTATTGCCATATTGACAATAACTCTGGCAAGTTGTGGGGAAAATTCGCAGGAGCAGGACAAAACCGCAATTGACAAAGCGAGGTTGGACTTTATGGCTGCATTCAATAAAAGTGACGCAAATTCAATGGATCCGTTGATCGACCAAAACGCTGTTTGGCTGGTCCCGGGCTTTCCAACCGTTACTGGCAAGGATAAAATCGTGGCAGCCTATGCAAGTGTTTTTACTACTGCTCAGGGGAAGCTCGACCTGCAACCCGGCGAAATTCTGCTGAGTGAAGGCTGTGCTGTTTTGAGCGGCGACTTCACCAGAACCCAGAAACTACTGGCAGATCATACGGTCAGTTATTACGCTGGCAAATACCTCATGGTTCTTAATAAAGGGAAAGATGGCAGCTGGAAGTTTACCCGTGATATCTGGAATGACATGGAGGTTACTGATCTCTCATCGAAAACGCCCGTTACGCAATCCAAATAGTGATCAGCTACACCATAAAAGTAGCACAGGCATCCATAATTTTGTCTAAAAATCGTCATGAGACTATTTACCGGATTTCCGGTCGGAATCCAATTCACCCAGGCTATATCAGCCCTCAGCCATTCAAATGGTATAATCAACGGACTTCGTTGGGTACCCGGAGTCAACCTGCATGTAACCGCCTGTTTCATTGGAGAGGTATCGCCCGATAAACTCACCGGGATCAAAACAGCTACAGGCGAGATTTGCTCCAATTTTCAGCCAATGACTCTAAACCTGAAGGAAATCTGCATCTGGCCCAAAAGAAAACCATATATGGTGTGGGCTTTATACGAAGAACATCCGGATTTTACCTCGATATACCGGCAGCTTGAATCTTCGCTCATCGGCGTTTCCGGGCAAGGGTCGGTAAAGCCACATATCACCCTGGCCCGTTTCAAGGATTTCACCGATATCTCACAAATTCAATTAACCGGAACGGTTTTCCCTGACACTATTTTATGTGACCGGCTGATTCTCTTTGAATCGCGCCTGGCACCGGAAGGGGCAACATATCTCAAGCTAGGAGAGTATGGGTTGAATTCCTTATTATCTTGTGATTGCTAAATGTCCAAAGTGATCCTATATATTGCCACCTCGCTGGATGGATTCATTGCCCGTCCCGACGGGAATCTGGATTGGCTTACCGGGCTGCCCAACCCCGATCAGCTGGATCATGGATATGGCGATCTTCTTGCGCAAACTTCATGTATTATCATGGGGCATAGCACCTATCAGGAAATTCTTGGATTCGGTATTGATTGGCCCTATACAGGAACAGAAACCTGGGTGATGACCGGCAATCCCGACTTCAAGCCTGCTACCCCCGATACCTTCGCTTTATCAGGTGATATAGAAACAAAATTTGAGGCGATCCGGTTACGGCAACTAAAGAATATCTGGCTGGTGGGCGGTGGCCGTGTTGTTACCTGGTTTCTGAATCGCGATCTCATCGATGAGATTATCATCGCCATCATCCCGTGCATCCTTGGGACGGGCATCCGGCTGTTCCCCGATGACCCAAAGGAAAGCCAATGGAAGCTGGTAAAATCCGAGTCCTTTTCCACCGGGGTGGTGAACCTGAGCTACAGGCGCGATATGAACCCTTGATCGCTTATCTGAACTAGATATTCCTACAGTTCCGGGTGGTTATTTCGGGTCAAAATCCACCATCCATTCAATACCGTATTTATCCCTGAACATGCCGAAATAGGTGCCCCACGGGCTCTCCTCGATAGGTACTTCAATTTGGCCACCTGACGAAAGTCCGGCAAACAGTTTGTCTGCCTCCTCCTTGCTTTCTGCGGATATTACGATTTTGCTCCTGTTTTCATTTTCATTCGTCCTTCCCATACTTTCCGGGACGTCATTGGCCATTAAAAAGCTGTTCCCGATCGGTAAAGCGATGTGCATGATCTTATTGGCTTCATTTTCCGATAGCGGGAATCCGGGTATTGAAAGATCTTTGAAACGTCTGATTATTGCGAACTCTCCGCCGAATACCGATTTGTAAAAGGTAAATGCCTCTTCGGCATTTCCGTTGAAGTTTATATGAGGATTTATTTGTGCCACTTTGATATTATTTATTGCCAGTCAATGTCATGCAAACGTGATCAAGAATCTCTTCCTCGATATCAAGGTAAATATGCATGAATGAAATAATGTTCCTCATTTCAATAAAACCAGCTCAATTTCAAAATCTAACAATTTAATTTTAAAATTGTTCTTCCCAATCGCCGCGCCCTCACGGGCATGGCTACCATCTGATCTTGAAAGGGCGAATATCAGGGAAGGTTACAAAAGAAAAACGACTTACCGCAATCTGCTGTAAGTCGTTGATTTTCACCTGTGAGACATACTGGATTCGAACCAGTGACCTCTTGCCTGTCAAGCAAGCGCTCTAAACCAGCTGAGCTAATATCTCAGAGCCTGCAATATTAGGGATTTTCCGTAAACCCGCCAAATGCCCGTTTTACCGATTATTCATTTTTACTAACTTGCACCCCTAAATTTTTAGCTATGAAAAGAATTGCACTAGCAGTAATGATTTTACTAACAATCAGTATGATGAACGAAAATCAGGCACAATCCACTAAGGTGAAAATGAAAACTACCCTGGGCGATATCACGCTCGTCCTCTTTGATGATACCCCCGGCCACCGGGATAACTTCATCAAACTGGTGAACGAGAAGTTCTACGAGGGTATCCTCTTTCACCGCGTAATCCCCGGTTTCATGATCCAGGGAGGCGACCCAACCACCAGAGTCAGTAAGCCCGGACCGCAGCTCGGGACTATCCCGGCTGAATTCCGTCCGAATAGGTACCATAAAAAAGGAGCCCTTTGCGCTGCCCGGACCGAAAACCCCCAAAAAGCTTCCTCCGGTTCCCAATTCTATATCGTGGTCGGTAAAGTGGCTTCAGAGGCCAGTCTGACCCAGCAGGAAACATCCGGCGCCCATACCAAATTCACTGTCGAACAGAAGAAAGACTATACCACCATCGGCGGTACCCCTTTCCTCGACAATAACTATACCGTTTACGGCGAAGTCACCCAGGGCCTCGATATCGTTGACAAAATCGCCGCCGTTACCTGCAATAATACCAAGCCGGTGACTGATGTGAAAATTATTTCGATGACGATTGTAAAATAATGGGTGTCGGGTATCGGGTATCGGGTATCAGGCAGCTCTTGCCCGAAACCTGAAACCCGAAACCTGAAACCCTTTTAAAGGAATATCATGTTAGATAGGGTTAAACAGCTAATCGCTGAGGTGGAGAAGTTCGATACCGATATGGCGGAGGTGGCGGAAGAGTTCCGCATTCGCATGTTGGGGAAAAAGGGCGAAATAACGGAGCTTTTTGAGAAATTCAAGGAGGTGGCTCCGCAGGATAAAAGAGCTTTCGGTCAGGAACTGAACGTTCTGAAAACCATTGCAATAAATAAGCTTAAGGAACTCCAGGAAAAGCACAAAAAGAGCTTCCGGATCGATCCGACCATCGACCTTACCCTCCCCGGCGACCCGATGCCCCTCGGCTCACGTCACCCGGTATCGCTCGTGCGTAATGAGATCATCGATATTTTCAGCCGCCTGGGTTTCACTATATCCAACGGCCCGGAAATTGAAGACGACTGGCATGTGTTCTCTGCCCTCAACTTTCCGCCGGAACACCCGGCCCGCGATATGCAGGATACTTTCTTTATCGAGTCGGACCCTGATATCCTCCTGCGTACCCATACCTCATCGGTTCAGGTCCGCGTGATGGAAAAACAGAAGCCGCCCATCCGTACCATCAGCCCCGGTCGCGTTTTCCGCAACGAAGCCATCTCCGCCCGCTCACATTGTATATTCCATCAGGTGGAAGGCCTGTATATCAATAAGAATGTATCATTTGCCGATCTGAAACAGACATTGCTTTTCTTCTCAAAAGAGATGTTCGGCAAGGATACCCAAATCCGCCTCCGCCCATCATTCTTCCCGTTCACCGAACCATCCGCCGAAATGGACGTATCATGCACCCTCTGCGGCGGTAAAGGCTGCAACATGTGCAAATACACCGGCTGGCTCGAAATTCTCGGCTGCGGAATGGTCGATCCCAACGTACTCGACAGTGTCGGCATCGATAGTCAGGAATACACCGGCTTCGCCTTCGGAATGGGGATTGAACGGATTGCCTTACTAAAGTTCGGAATCAAGGACATCAGACTGCTCTTTGAGAACGACGTCAGATTCCTCCGCCAATTTACTTCCGCCCTGTAACAGGCTTCGCTCGCGCTCAGCTATCAGGCGCTGCGTGCTAACAGGTTCGATTCGCTCACTAATAGGCTCGGCTACGCCTCGCTAATTATTTAAGAACGATTTCGTACGTTAATTTAACCGCTCCCTTCAAGGTGGCCGCCACCCCGCAATACTTATCCTGCGACATATCTACACACTTCTGCAGCTTCTCGGCGTCAAGGTCTTTGCCGGTGAACTGAAAAATCATGTGTATCGCCTGGTATTTCATCGGATGTTCCTCAGCTATAGATCCTTTCATAATGATCTCGAGCGATTCCACTTCCTGACGCATTTTCTTCGCCAGCGAAACCACATCCATACCCGTACAGCCACCCATCGATGCCATCAATAACGGCTTCGGCGTTGGTCCCTGATGCTTGCCGCCCACTGCCGGCGTGGCATCCATCATCACTTTATACTCATCTATCTGAGCTTCAAAGGCCATATCGCCCTTCCATACTACTGAAATCTGCTTTTCCATAGCTTCTTTTTCGGTTAATATACAACGTTTTCAACTAATGCAGAACATATTTATTAAGTTACATAATTGTAAACGGCTTGTTGAAAATTTTTATATTTGTCGTTATGAAAATCGTTCCGCATGTTCCGATTTGTGACGAGTGCATAATCAAAGGTCATTCCATTTTCAAGGACCTGACTACCGACCAGCTCGACTCCGTCCATTATGGCAAAGGCAGCAGCCTTTACAAGAGAGGCAACATCGTTTACCATGAAGGTCACCGCATTAACGGATTTTATTGTGTGCAGGACGGCATAATCAAGATTTATAAAACCGGCATCGACGGCAAAGAGCAGATCATTCGTTTCGCCAAAGCCGGTGATATTATCGGCTTCCGCTCCGTGCTCAGCAAAGAACTAGCCTGCACTACAGCCAAAGTAATTGAAGATTCCGTGCTCTGTTTTATCCCTTCGGAAAACCTGTTTCAGTTAGTGAAGGAAAATTCAACTTTCTCGATGCAGCTCATGCAGCTCACCTGCCGCGAACTCGGCGAAGCCAATAATTTCATTACCGATATCGCCCAGAAAACCGTTCGCGAACGCCTCGCCGAAATACTCCTGATCCTGATGGATACCTTCGGCCTCGACCAGGACAAAGTGCTGAAAATTTCCCTTACCCGCGAAGAAATGGCCAATATGGTCGGTACCGCAACCGAATCGGTGATTCGCCTTCTCAGCGAGTTTAAGCTCGATAACCTCATCGATCTGCACGGCCGCAAAATCAGCCTGATCGACCTTCCCGGCCTGCGAAAAATCGCCAATATGTAAAGCCCGATGTTCGATAACCTGGAAATTCTCGATTCTATCCGCCTGAATTTCAGTCCCGCAGGTTTGATTATCATGAACTTCACCATGGCGGTCATTATGTTCGGTATCGCTCTGGATCTGAATATCAAACAATTTCGTGAAATCATCGAACAACCTAAATCCTTGATAACCGGACTGGTATCTCAGTTCATACTCCTTCCGGCCGTTACCTTTCTGCTCATAAAAATAATTAACCCCTCCCCCGCCGTCGCTCTTGGTATGATCCTGGTGGCTGCCTGCCCCGGCGGAATCATCAGCAATTTCATCACTTCCCTGGCAAAAGGCAACGTGGCACTCTCCATCAGTATGACCGCGTTCACCACCATCGCTGCAATCATTCTCACGCCTGCCAATTTTGCCCTCTGGGGATATTTATATGCCAGAACCTCTCCACTGCTCCGGCCTCTCCAAATCGACCCGCTGCAGATGTTCCTGACGGTGCTTATCCTGATGGCCATTCCTATCACCCTCGGCATCCTCTTTACCCGCTATTTTCCCGATACGGCAAAGAAAATCATGAAACCTTTCCGCATCTTCTCCTTTCTGGCCTTCGTTGCCTTCGTTGTCATGGCTTTCTCAAATAATTTCGACCATTTCCTGAATTATGTCCCCGCGATATTTGTTATTGTTTTGATACATAACGCACTGAGTACTTTCACCGGCTGGTCGGCTGCCAAAATTATGAAACGCCCCCAAAGAGATATCCGCTCGATAGCCCTCGAAACAGGTATTCAGAACAGCGCACTCGGACTCATCCTGATATTCAATCCGAAAATATTCCCCCCGGATCTCGATCTGGGCGGAATGGCCTTCATCGCCGCCTGGTGGGGTATCTGGCATATCATTGCCGGACTGATCCTGGCCGGGCTCTGGTCGAAAAGGCCTTTATCTGTTGTACCCTGACTTTCAAAATCTGAATTCATGAGAAAAGTTGAAAATTTTACATTTGGATACCTGTTCGTGAGGCTATGGCCAAGATTCTCCTTCAAGCATATTTTTTACCGCCGGACAGAAATCCGCGGACTCGATAAATTCCGCAGTAACGATCCGCTCATTTTTGCCCCCAATCACCAGAATGCCCTCATGGACGCCCTGGTTTTCGTGACAACCCTGCCGCAGCAGCCGATTTTTCTTGCCCGTGCCGATATCTTCAAGCCAGGTCTCCTCACCCGGTTCCTGAATTTTATCAAAATGATGCCCGTTTACCGCATCCGCGATGGCTATGAAAATCTGGCCAAAAATCAGGAAGTGTTCGACCGCTGTACCGAAATATTGCGCACCGGCCACTCCCTCTGCATGTTTCCTGAAGGCAACCACGGCGACAAGCGCTTTTTCCGCCCGCTGAAAAAAGGGTTGGCCCGAATCGCCTTCGAAGCCGAGGACGCGTGCGACTTTAAACTTGGTCTCATGATTGTCCCTTGCGGAATCGACTATTCCAATTATGAAAATGTTCGGGGCCGCCTCACGGTCAGCTACGGCGATCCTATCACCATAACCGATCTGAAAGAGGTGTACCGCAGCGATCCGCAAACCGCTCTCAAAGAGCTGAATAATCGCATACGAATCAATATCGAGCCCCACATGATCGAGATCCCCTGGGAGGATATTTATTTTATGGTGATGGACCTCAGGATAATGTACGGCAAGCGCTTCCGTGAACTGAAAAATCTTCCGGGAAAAACCCTCTTCAATAAATTCGACGCAGATAAGGAGATGATCCGCATGATCGGTACCCTCCGCGAAACCGAACCGGAAAAAATTGCCAGCCTTAACAGCCTGGTGATGGAATACTGGAAACTTTTGAAGAAACACAATTTCCGCGACCACACCGTCGAAAATCAGCCATACGGACCGCTGCGCCTGATATGGAACACCATCATACTGGCCATCGGATTTCCGCTGCACCTCTATTCCCTGATCAACAATTACCACCTGTTCCGTATCCCGATGATCCTGTCGCGCAAGCTTTTCAAGGATCCCCAGTTCTGGTCAACAGGCGCTTTTGTAATCAGCATGATCGCCATGCTGCCGCTAAGCTATGCCATTCAAACCCTCATTGTCGGACTGATATTCAAATCCTGGTTGATCTGCCTTGCCTATTGGGCCACCCTGCTGCCCGCATCGCTGTACATGCTCCACTACATGTTCGAAAACCGCAAATGGCGCTCACGTATCCGATTCATGTGGATGAAAGGCAGGAAAAACAAGGATATTGACAGGCTGACTGAGCTGCGAAAAGAAATTTTAATCAAAATGGACGGTTTGGTTAGGGAGTAGGTAGTACTCAGTCGGCAGTCTTCAGTACTCAGTACTCAGTACTCGGTACGACAGCATAAAGGTCCCCGCTTCAAAATGTCGTGGTAAGGGGCGGGGTCCCCGCCTCCGGCTTCGCCTTCGCGGAGATGACAACTCTATCGGGGGCAATTAGCGCGTTAAAATCTGGTCAAAGGGTAGAGGTGATATCGTTCCAGCCAGGGTTGGATTTGTTAATAAGGTTGTCTTTCCACTCGCGATTCCATTTTTTCAGTTGTTTCTCACGCTTAATGGCTTGATCAACATACTTAAATGACTCGTAATAAACAAGCTTACAAATGTTGTATCTCCAAGTAAATCCCGAATTCAAATGACTTTTGTATTCAGAAATTCGCCTTTTAACATCATTTGAAAACCCGACATAAATAACCTTGTTATTTTCAGTAGACATGATGTAAACAAAAAATGAATAGGTACCCATTTGCTTCTTTTCTCATTATAGACGCAAAAAAGTCACCCAAATGGAGAAATCTATCTTACATATTTACCCCCGATAGAGTTGTCATCCCCGCGAAGGCGAAGCCGGAGGCGGGGACCCCGTCCCTTACCACGAAATTTACCCCCGATAGAGTTGTCATCCCCGCGAAGGCGAAGCCGGAGGCGGGGACCCCGTCCCTTACCACGAAACTACGCGGGGACCTTTACGCTGCCTTACTGAGTACTGAGTACTGAAGACTGAAAACTACCTACTCCCTCACCACCTTAATCACCTTCCGGTCTTTTCCGTTAATCACTGCCACCAGGTAAACCCCCGCCGGAACCCCACTCATGTCTATCTGAACGTTGCTGCCCGACGAAAGTCTCTCTGTCTTTATCATTCTTCCGTCTAAAGTGAGCAAAGTCATCAGCAGCTCACTCTGTTCCATACTTCCTGCGGAGATGTTTAGTCTTTCCCTGCAGGGGTTAGGATAAGCCGAAACGGTAATTCCGCCGCCCGCAGCAATATCTTCCACACCGTTGAACACAGCGATTTTGAAGTCCCAGATGCCCCGGCCGTAAGTGCTGAACCTTGCCGTACGCAACACCGGAATATAATCAACCCCCCAGTAAGTCTGCTGCGGAGCCGACAGGCCCGACAGTTCGTACCACTGATCTTTCGCCACGATATAAACCCACGGACCAACCTCGGAGGCCGCGAAAAGCAAGCTACCGTCTGAATTGCAGGTCATCTCATAAATCAGGCTGTTCTTCAGCCCTTTGTTCATCATCTGGAACGTAAGGCCCCCATCGTGCGATACCCACACAGGCGAGCCCGAATATCCGCTCCCGGCAAGCCAGATGGTGTTGATGTCGCGCGGCGACGGTACAATGCTGTTTCCATAAAAATAGTGACTGTCCGGACCGCGGTTCGTGGATTGGGTATACGTGGTGCCACGGTCGGTGGACGTGAAAAATTTACCGGACGAATTGAGCACGTAACGATAGTCTTTATTGATGGGCGAAAAAGCCATGGAGGCAATGCGGGTATTTGGATCGCCATTGCTGAAATCCGTCGGCAGCTCGGAGTAAGTGATGCCGGCTGTGGTATAGGTGAGATACCATAAATGAGCTCCGGTAGTGGAGGTTCCACCGGCCAGATATACCCGCTCGGGGAAGTAAGGATCCGCCAGGAGAGGAGGCATCCAGTACTGATTCTTCATCTTCATATCGTCGAAACCCTTGGTCGACATGGCATTGCTTACTGAAGCATCAGGATAGTACATGGCAAATCCGGGATATACAGTCCACATGCTGTTGCCCCCGTCGCCCGATACAATATGCCCGTAATCGCCGCTGATCGTCTGGTCGAACTTCACTGCCCTGTCATTCACCTCCCAGCTCTTCTGAAATCCCTGATCCTGCGAACCAACGTAAATTACATTTGTCTTGGTCCGATGGGTATAACTTCCATAATACTGACTGATATTCAATCCGTTAAGTGATACGTTCGTCACTCCAGCCAATTGATTTTCTGAACTATAGGATCCCCCGTCGGTGCTCACATAAGCCAGATCGGTACCATCGGGCTTTTTAAAAAACTCCACCTCTGGGATATCGGCATGAAGCTTGTGTGCCATATCACCGTAATAGTCGCCCCAGCCATTCACATAAATCCAGGTAACTCCGCCATCATTGCTGTACTGAACCTCCATGCCCCCGAAGGCAATCAGGTTCGGATTGGTTGGCGAGGCGCCGAAACTGTTCGACATGAAGGGTCCCTGGTCCACCGATCCGCGATAAGTCCAGCCGGTACCTCCTGGAGCCGATCCGTAAAAGCGGCTTGCCTTGTCGAGCCGGAACATCGCATAAAGACCGGTAACCGAGGAAATCGTGTTGCCCGCCAATTGTACCTGGTTGATTTCACTGGTGGCGAAATTCAGATTCACATCGGCAGTTTTCAGCCAGGCAGTGGAATCCTGCAGGGAGTATACCTGATTTTTATCGATCAGGTACAAGGAATCTGTGCCGAATCTGTTCGTCCAGATATCGGACAAATTCGATCCGTTGCTTTTGACAATCCGTGTAAAAGTGGCGCCGAGATCTTTCGACCGGAACAGAAAAAGCGAGGGTGATTTGTATGCCAGTATATAAAGAGTGCCATCGGCCTGACTCACCGAGCGAATCAGGTTGTATCCGTTATAATAGGATGATAATCCGCCGCTTAACTTCCATGTGATGCCCATGTCGTCGGAATAATTCATGCGAACCCGGTCGTTCGATGCCAGCACTCGGGTACCACCGGCAAACGGAAAAGCTCTGATAAACTGAATATTACTGATTCGGTAAGGATCGGAAATGGTTTTCCAGTTCTGCCCGTCGATGGTTCCCACAAAAATCTGTCCGCCATCTGCGGCTGCATACAGGCGGTTATTGGTAAAGTCGACGTCAACACAATGCACCCGGCCAGCCAGATTGCTGCTTCCTTTTTCTATCCACTGCCCAGTCAGGGAACCATCGGCTATTCTTTCGATCACCCCACTCTTGAGCTGTCCTGTGCGTGCGGCCTCCTGCAACGCGGGCAGCCGTTCCTGGTACATTTCGAACCTGGTCTGCTGGTCCATTTCGCGCCAGTCAACTCCTGGTGCGGCCTGGTGCATGGCATCAATCCACTCCTGCCTTTTGATTTGGTTATCAGATTCTTCGGACATAATTTCAACCGGCTGCGGCTTAACAGTTTGTTTCGTGAGCAGAAGTCCTGTAAAAACTGCCGTGCCGGCTATCAGCAGCGTGACAGCCAAATAAATATATCGCTTCATGGTAAAATAGGTGTAATCAGAATAATCTTGATTGCGATTCGCCGGGAACCTTGCCCAGGTGAATATAAGCTTTTTCCGTGGCTTCACGACCGCGTGGCGTGCGTTTAAGATAACCTTCCTGAATCAGGAATGGTTCGTAAACCTCTTCGATAGTACCCGGCTCTTCACCCACGGATACCGCAATGGTATTGAGCCCTACCGGACCGCCGCTGAATTTGTTCACCAGGGTATTCAAAATGCGGTTATCCATTTCGTCGAGTCCATGTGCATCAATGTTCAGTGCATTCAATCCATGCCTGGTAATCGCTATGTCGATTTTACCATCGCCTTTTACCTGCGCAAAATCCCGGATCCTCCGAAGCAAAGCATTGGCAATCCTCGGTGTTCCCCGGCTGCGCGTGGCAATCTCAATGGAAGCATCATCGGATATCTGAACGTTCAGTATGGAGGCCGACCGCTTGACAATGCGGTTGAGTACCTCTTTGTTGTAATATTCAAGGTAACAGGTAATCCCGAATCTGGCCCTTAACGGACTGGTAAGCAGGCCCGAACGGGTAGTTGCACCAATCAGCGTAAAAGGATTCAGATCGAGCTGGATCGATCGTGCCCCCGGCCCCTTATCGATCATGATGTCAATCCTGTAATCCTCCATGGCCGAGTACAGGTATTCTTCAACTACAGGACTCAGCCTGTGTATTTCATCGATAAATAATACATCGCCCTTCTCAAGCGAAGTAAGCAATCCTGCCAGATCACCAGGCTTATCCAGAACAGGGCCCGATGTCATTTTCATGCCAACACGCAATTCTTTGGAAATAATATGCGAAAGGGTGGTTTTTCCTAGTCCGGGGGGGCCATGCAGCAATACATGGTCAAGCGCCTCGCCACGCATGGTGGCAGCCTGAACAAATACCCGAAGATTGCTGATGACTTTTTCCTGACCCGAAAAATCGGAAAACTCTATCGGCCTTAACTGCCGTTCAATTTCCTGATCATCGGTTTGTTCGTCAGGTTCCCTGAAATCATAGGGTTCAGACATAACTATTTGATTATCCCTAAATTCCTGAACGATTGAGCCAGTAATTCGATATTGAGAGGTTTGGCCAGATAATCATCCATGCCATAAGAAAGACAACGCTCACGGTCGGCATTAAAAGTATTTGCAGTCAAAGCAATGATCGGAACCCGTAGATTCCTGGCCTGCTCGAAAATCCTTATTTGCCTGGTGGCTTCAAGCCCATCCATTACCGGCATCATGATATCCATGATGATTAACGAGAATCTTTCCGGTTCCACCTCATATTTTTCAATGGCTTCCAATCCATTACTGGCAAGCTCGATTAAAAAACCGAACCTGCGTAAACTCGATTCCATAAGCTTTTGATTCAGCTTATTGTCCTCGACCAGCAATATCGTCTTACCACTTGGCTCCATAAATACCAACACTCAATTTGTGTAAATTTAGGAAATATTCCCAAAATTAACGGAAAGACGAACTAATTAGAAATTTATTACCGGTTTTCTGTCTCAAGGTTTACACGGACTCCGTTAATTTTGACCAACGCATCATTTGCATAGACGTACGAAATGACAACGTTACCTTCCGTGTCAAAAACCCACCAGTTTTTGTCCCTCAGCCCCATGCGATAATTTTGTTCTTCCCTGATTTTTCCATTCTCGTAAAAGAGCTTATGCTTTCCGTCGGGTAATCCCTGAACATAATTTCCTTCGAACTTCACCACCCCATCAGCATAATATTCCTTCCATATACCATCTTTCAAACCTGCCTTATAGGAACCCTTTTGCGTAATATTTCCGATTTTATAGATCCACGCCCCCTCCTCAAGTCCTTCAATATATTCACCCTGAGCCAATACCACGCTATTCTCATCATATTCCGTGGATAAGCCATCTTCATGGCCGCGGATATAATTTTCCTCCCTCCGCAATACTCCGTTTGGAAAATACCAGGTCCATAAGCCGTCTTCCATTCCATTCAGATAATTACCTGTCTGCTCCGGTTTACCATCAGTATAATAAAATTTCCAAACCCCTGAACGTTTATCATTCTTGTAATTTCCCTCTAAACGGACCTGACCACCGGCGTAAAAAAACTGCCAGAATTCCTCCTTGGTGCCCTTTTCATCGGTGACTCCTGCCGATATTACCTGACCGCTGTTGCTGAACTCCTTAATCTCCACTGTTGCCTTTCCCGGCTGATATTTCCGGTGCGTGCCTACAGGAATAGTATTCAGATAGCTGCCGCTCTTCAAAAGATTGCCGGTGCTGTCATATTCATTTTTTATTTCTGCAACGATCTCCTGATTTCCGCCGCTCTCTATAAGCTTGCCGTTTTCGTAGAATTTGGAGGAAATAAGTTTTCCAGCCTGACTGTATTCGCGGGTGTATCCGTTCAATACCCCGCTCTTGTAATTTTCTTCGGTGCGTATATTGTCGTTTTCAAAATATTCTCGCCATACCCCCTGCTTAATTCCTTTATTATCAGTCTGATTAATAAATTCCCTGTCGATAAGAAAATCATTGTGATATTTATAAACAATCTGTACTATCCCATGGATCAACTCGCGGGTTAACCCCTCTTTCTTGCCATCTTTGTACCGGACGATTCGCTCTGTTTCACCCTGCTTGTTATAATAGGTTGATAGTCCCTGTTTCTGATTATTCAGATAAAGTTCTTTGAACAATGGGACCGCTTTTAAAATATCATTTTTATTAATAATCTGATATTTAGTGTGATATCCACTTCTTTTTCCATCGAGATAATTGATTTCCTCCGTCAGAAAACCCTGCTCATCATAAAATTTCCAAACGGAGTCGAGTTGAAAATTTCTTCGGTTTCCTTCTGATTTTGTTTTCCCGTTAATGTGATAGGAAATCCATTTTCCATCAGGTTTACCCTCTTTGATCATCCCCTCGCTGGAAATCTGCTTGTTGCCATAATACAGTTTCGTGTAACCATCAGCCATATTTTCCTGGCCGTACAGTCCGTGACTGATCAGAACAAAGAGGAGTGCTATTCCGGCACCCTTTACTCTCTTTATTATCATTATAGTTTTTATATAAATCTGATGATAATAATAATAGCCTGTTAATACTGTTGATAAGTCAGAATTCCGGATGAAAAATCCACTATAATACGCGGAATTTCAGTTTATCAGCAATACAAAAATAGACAAAGAGTTTTGTGAATACTATGTTGATTGCTTTTTGTATCTGATGAAAAATTTCTCTTGCATTTATAATTTCAAATTTTATAGGAGCAGCAGATGATACGATGCAAGTGAAAAAGTAAGTTTTTTTTGTGCAGATATCAGAATGGGGCTGTTGATAACCTTTATGATATTTTATCTGTTGATTCTTTGATGTTTGAGTGATTAGAATGAATTTAGACGGGAAATATTCAGACACCTTTTCGTTAAATTGGGCCTGATAATGAGTCAATTTAGATCAGTGTTAACAAAATATTAAAATTGTGGAAAAAAAAATGTTCGAAAAGATAGGTTTGGCATGCGATCATGCAGGTTTTAAAATGAAGGAATATCTGCGCATTTGGTTAATAGATGAGGGTTACGCAGTTATGGATTTTGGATGCAATTCATCAGAGAGCTGTGACTATCCTGATTTTGGACATCCGCTGGCCGAAGCCGTTTCCAATGGATCCTGCACAGTCGGAATAAGCTTGTGCGGAAGCGGCAATGGCATAAATATGGTTGTTAACAAATATCCGAAGATTAGATCAGCCCTTTGCTGGAATAAGGAGATTGCCAGCCTGGCCCGTCGTCATAATGATGCTAATATTTGTGCATTACCTGCCAGATTCATTACGCCGGGCGAAGCTCAGTCTATTTTACAGGAATTTTTAGAGACCGGTTTCGAAGCCGGGCGTCATGCCCTCAGAATAAAGAAAATTCCTCTTAATTATTGATCCCGCATGGAGAGCAAAGCAAAAATATTTCATACAAAATCTGAAGAGATTGCTTTCGACCGTGAACACCGGCGAATACTCAATTATAATATAGGCCAGTATGATAAGGCTGTGGATAAAGGCCGGAAATTCTTTCGCGACATGGACATTGTCCGCGAGCAGGCGTCGAAAATCAAGGAGTATGTGCTGCAGGAATTTGAACAACTGCTCGTCCGTTTTGAAAAGAATGCCCGCGGAAACGGTTGTGAAGTGCATTGGGCAGCGGAAGCTGCCGATGTTTATAAAATATTGACTCAAATCATTGCTTCAGAGGATGTGCAGACAGTAGTGAAAATGAAATCGATGATTTCAGAAGAGCTTGAAATCAACCATTTTTTGAATAAACATAAAGTCGAATCTTTCGAAACTGATCTTGGTGAATTCATTGTCCAGCTGGCTGGCGAAAAACCTTATCATATCGTTACTCCTGCCATGCATAAATCAAAGGAGGATGTGGCCGCACTTTTTCATCAGAAATATGGTATGGATCCCGAATCTAAACCTGAGGAGATCACCGCTTTTGTAAGAAATTTTCTTCGTGATAAATTTATGAATGCCGGGATGGGAATCACCGGAGCTAATTTTTTGATTGCCGAAACCGGTTCTGTGGCACTTACTGAAAATGAGGGTAATGGAATGATGACTTTTTCCTGGCCTAAAACATTAGTGGTCATTGCCGGGATAGAAAGGTTGCTGCCTGAACTGGCCGATCTCGACCTGTTCTGGCCACTGTTGGCTGTCCATGGGACGGGTCAGCATGTTACTGCTTATAATTCAATACTATCCGGACCGGCCAAATCCACCGAGGGTGATGGTCCCAAGCGTATGGTTGTCATTTTATTTGATGGGGGCCGTACGCGCCTTTTTCAGGACATTGATATGGTGCCGGCACTCAAATGTATACGCTGTGGCGCTTGTCTGAATGCCTGCCCGATATACAAAAATGTCGGGGGTCATACTTATCAGACTACCTATACCGGACCTATCGGATCGGTGATATCAAGGTATATGGATGACAGCCAGGATATGGGATTTCTGAATTTTGCCTCGAGCCTGTGCGGCAAATGCACCGATGTTTGTCCGGTAAAGATCCCGCTGCATAAGCTGTTACTCGCAAACAGGCATAAAATAGTTGAATCGTCGGACAACGTGGGTGTTGAGCGATTTTTCTTCAGTAATTACCGAAAATACATGATGAGGCGACGAAAGCTGGAGCGTATTAACCCTAAATGGAAAAATAAGGCGATGACCACCATCGGCATGAAAGTTTGGGGACCCAGAAGAGATCCGCTCGTTTTTGCCAAGGAATCATTTCACCTGACCTGGAAAAAGAAGGGATTTTAGTCGAAGGCTCAGGGGTAGCCACCGCACTATTTTCTGTCGATATACTTCTGGAAGAATGGCCTGAAAAAAAGATAATAAATGGTAAGTCCGGCCAGTCCGCCAACCAGATCGGAAAAGAAATCCATGATGTCAGCAGAGCGGTTAATGAATAGTTTTTCCTGAAGAATTTCAATAAGCCCGCCGTAAAAGGCAACAATCAGCATGGTGAGCAGCGGTCCGGATAACTGGAAAATTGTTTTTTTCGTGAGGTCGAATTCAGCGCAAAGAAAGAATGCCAGCGGAAAATAGAGTCCGGCATGTACAATCTTATCGAAATTAGGTATGGTAAAAAAATGGATTTGTGGAAGCGACCCACCCGGAATAGCGCATAGTACAAGTATCAGGAGAGCCCAGATCAGACTAATAATAAATAACTTTCGTATCATTAACGACCAAAATGTGAATACAATTATAGTTAAAAATGAGCGATTTAAGTTAAATATGCTTCTATGAGCGGCATTTATATCCATATCCCATTCTGCAAAAGCAAGTGCTTTTACTGCGACTTTTTTTCGGTCATTAAGAGCGAAGGCCGGGAGGGATTTGCCGGATTGCTGATGGAAGAGATCAAGCTTCGTTCAAATTATCTGGTTAATAAACAGATTGATACAATATATTTCGGAGGGGGTACCCCTACCCTTCTCCATCCGGCACTTCTGGGAAGCATAATCACCCGGCTGAAGGAAATATTTGACGTAAATTCAGATGCTGAAATCACCCTGGAAGCTAATCCCGATGACCTTTCACCAGAGGTGCTGAGCAATTATCTGAAAACCGGTTTTAACCGGATCAGCATCGGAACACAGTCTTTTTTCGATGAACACCTTAAGCTCATGAACCGCAGACATGATGCTGACCGGGCGATCGAATCCGTACGAATGGCCTGGGAAGCGGGATTCCGGAATATCAGCCTCGACCTGATTTACGGCATTCCGGGTATGACGGCTGAAGAGTGGGAACAAAACCTGAAAGTAGCAGCCGGTTTGCCCGCCTGTCATATTTCAGCTTATCACCTGACTATTGAGCCGGGAACCCGGTTCGGACGGCTGAAAAAGGCCGGTCTGTTTTCTGAAATACCTGACGATGAGAGCGTTGGGCAATATCAAAAACTGCTTGAAATATTGAGTGATAACGGCTTTGAGCAATATGAAATCTCCAATTTCGCCAGGAATCAGCAATACAGCCGTCATAATACCAAATACTGGACAGGCGAACCCTACCTCGGACTTGGCCCGTCTGCACATTCATTTGATGGAACCGATCGTCACTGGAATCCCGCGAGCCTCTCAAAATATACGGCGGATATCCGTGAAAATAAATTGCCGAAGGGAGAGCTGATCAACCAAAATATGCATAGGAATGAATACGTGATGACTCGTTTACGGACAGCAGCAGGCATAAGAAAAGATGGTTTTCAGTCAGCTTTTGGTGAGGCAGCCTGGCTCAATCTGCTTGATATGGCAGGTGAACCTATCAGAAAAGGGTACCTGGTTTATGAAAATGAGCGGCTCTCTTTTGATACTGCAGCCTGGTTCCGCAGCGATGGAATTCTGTCGGACCTGTTTGAGATTGGATAGTTTTAGGGTATATCCACGGTTTGATATTATTTCTACTTTAACCCAAAATTTAAAGGCTATGAAAAATCGGAGAGATTTTCTGAAAACGGCAGCTTTATCAGCAATTGGTGTAGCTGCTGCTCCTGCATTAAATGCCGCGGTTAGGGACGGGGTCCCGACTTTGCATAGTGCCGCGGTTAGGGACGGGGTCCCCGCCTCCGGCTTCGCCTTCGCGGGGATGACAAAAGATGGTGCAGAGCAGATTCAGGCTGATCTGTTGAAAAATTTGCCGGAAATTGTGCGGGAAGATTACCTTGCGCGGCAGGAAAAGGCCCGCGAATGGATGCTTAAATCGAACATTGATGCCCTATTCGTAGAGGGAGGAAATAATCTGGGCTATTTTACTAATACCGCATGGTGGAGCAGTGAGCGGGTTTTTGGCTTCCTCCTGAGTCCGCATGCTGAGATGGTCTGGATCTGTCCGGCCTTTGAAAAAGCACGTGCTGAGGAAGTTATCGAGTATGGTAAAGATATCAGGGTATGGCATGAGCATGAGAGCCCCTACTCTATTTTCGCTGATTACCTGAAATCAATCGGCAAGCCGGGCGGAAAAATCGGAGTCGACCCCAATGCCCGTAGTTTTGTGAATGAAGGAATCCGCAGAGCTGGTGGTGCGCAGGTGGTTGATGGTTCCGTGATTACCGAAAATACCCGGGCCGTGAAAACAGCCAAGGAAATTCAATTAATGGATGTGGCCAACCGCATTACAAAGCTGGCCTTCAAAAAAGGATTCGCTCAGCTGCATGAAGGAATGACTACCGGTGAGTTCAGCAAGATAGTTTCTCAGGCTCATACCGATATGGGTGTTTTGGGCGGCGGCGGACCGCTCTTCGGTACCAACGCCGCTTTTCCGCATGGAACAAAATTTATTAAAACCCTGGAGCAGGGCGATGTGGTGTTAGTGGATGGTGGTTGTTCGTTAAAAGGTTATAAATCAGATGTTACGCGAACCGCCATCTTAGGCAAGCCATCCGATGAGCTGAAAAAGGTATTTGAAACGGTATGGAATGCCCAGCAGGCAGCCTTTAAAGCGATACATAACGGAGCGATTTGTGGCGATGTGGATGCTGCAGCACGCAAGGAAATGGCTAAGGGCGGATATGGCGCCGACTATGAATATTTTACTCATCGCCTGGGTCATGGTATCGGTACTGAAGGCCACGAATTTCCATATCTGGTAAGAAATAATAAACTGAAAATGACTACCGGAATGACCTTTACAAACGAGCCGGGACTCTACCTGTACGGTAAGTTTGGCGTGAGAATCGAGGATTCACTGGTGGTGACCGATAACGGCTGCAAAATTCTCGGCGGCATGCCTTGTTTGTCGATGGATAATATACTCAGTGATTCTCTGTAGATTCTTCCTAAATTTGGCCCCATAATATAAACGGTCAATTAAGGGTCAATTGAATCAGGTTAAAAAACTCGCGGGTCAAACGATGGTCTATGGATTGGGTAGTATCCTCCCCAGGGTGCTGAATTTCCTTATTCTAACCAGTTTCTATACCTCAATATTTGGACCGAAACCCTATGGAGTTCTCAGTGAACTGTATGCCTGGCTGGCCATTGCCCTGGTAATTATTGAGTTCGGCATGGAATCCGGCTTTTTCCGCTTTGCAAAGGATAAGCTGGATGAGCGGAAAGCCTTCAGCCATGCGATTGGTTTAATCTCCATCCTTTCCCTGTTTTGGATGGGGCTGGTTTATGTTTTCATCAATCCAATATCGGAGTCCATTCATTACAGCGGCAATCAGAATTACATTATCTGGATGGCCTGGATTGTGGCTATCGACTCGATGGCCCTCGTGCCTTTTGCCAAGATCAGGCAAGATGGAAGGCCACGAAGGTTTGCACTGCTGAAGATGTTTAACGTACTGATTAACATTGCTCTGGTAATAACATTCCTGCTGATTTTTCCATGGATTCACAAACATACCGGCGGGCTGCCCGGGTGGTTGTACAATCCTGACCTCGGCGTGGGATATGTTTTCCTGTGCAACCTGATTACAAGCGCCCTGATGTTCGTTTTGCTGATACCGGAATTGCGCAGTTTTCAGTGGTTGTTTGACCGGAAGTTTTTGATCAGGCTGCTGAAATACTCGGCTCCGCTGGTGATTGTGGGGCTGGCCGGATCGATCAATGATTCAGGCGATAAGATATTTGTGAAGTTCCTGACAGGTGATCAGGGGCAGGTTGGCATCTATTCATCCAACTACCGCATAGCAGTGCTGATGATGTTGTTTATACAGATGTTCCGATATGCATTTGAACCCTTCCTTTTTAAAGTTTCGAAGGATAAGGATTCCGGGGAAACCTATGCCCTGGTGTTACGCTATTTTGTGATTACCGGACTCATTCTTTTCCTGATCACCTCGCTGTATATCGATATTTTTAAGGTGGTACTGCTGCGGCAGAAAGAATTTTGGGTGGGTCAGGCCGTGGTGCCGATCGTATTGTTGGGCAATTTCTTTCTTGGGGTCTATTATAATCTGTCGGTCTGGTACAAGGTTAAGGATCTCACTCGCTATGCTGCAATCATGGCACTTACCGGCGCAGTGGTAACAATCGTCCTGAACTGGACCCTGGTACCGGAAATTGGATATATGGGGGCTGCCTGGGCAACTCTTGCCTGCTACACTACCATGATGGTAATCTCCTATTTCTGGGGCCGGAAGATCTACCCTATCCCCTATCAGACAGGATTGTTACTGGCCTGGACCGCTCTGGCCCTTGCTCTTTACGCGATATCGGTTTTGATAAAGCCAGAAAATTTCTTTATTCGCCTGGCATGGGACAGTTTACTGATGCTGGTTTTTATTGTGGTGGTGGGTTTAAAGGAAAAGGCAATGGTGCAGTCGATCTGGCAGCAGGTCAGAAATCGTGGCCGTAAATAACTTATGATCAAATTGAACGTTTTATGAAGGTGAAAATTGTTAATCATTCAAAGCATGAACTGCCGGCGTACAGCACAGAGCTGTCGGCTGGCATGGATATCAGGGCAAATCTTGAAGCGCCTGTAACTATGAAGCACATGGACCGAAAACTGATTCCCACAGGACTGTTTATCGAGCTTCCGCAAGGCTTTGAGGCACAGATTCGTCCACGAAGTGGTCTTGCCCTGAAAAGAGGCATTACCGTACTGAATTCTCCCGGAACCATCGATGCCGATTATCGCGGCGAGGTAGGGATTATACTGATAAACCTGTCGGGCGGCGATGTGATTATTGAGGACGGTGAACGGATTTGCCAGATGATTATCAGCAAGCACGAAACGATCAGCTGGGAGGCCGTTGAAACGCTCGCAGTGAGCGACCGTGGCGCAGGAGGATTCGGCCATACCGGGGTGAAGTAGGGGAGGGACCCGCGGGTCCTCCCTCTTGAAATGACAACAGGGAGACTGGGGTTCTATCAATAGCCTCCATCTTCAGATGGGGGAATACAGGGCAGAAGGCACAAGGCAGAAGGCATAAATTAGGATGAAGGAAAAGATAAAATGTTGTATGAATTATAAAGTAATAGCGTTGGGGTTAGCGGTAATGCTGACGGTTGGATTCTCGCAGGAGATTGTTGCGCAGGAGTCTGTGATTTCGGATACCACCCAGCCGGCCATGGTGAAGTATAAGTATTATTTCGCTGAGGGCCTTCGGTTTAAGTTGCTGGGAAATCAGGAGCAGGCAATGCAGATGTTTCAGAAATGCGCAGAGCTCGACCAGGCTTCAGGATCATCATTCTATGAGCTGGCTTTGCTCTATTCGGAAAAAAAAGACTATGCCGCCGCTACTGGATATGCCCGAAATGCCTGGAAACGCGATCCGACCAATAAATGGTACGGTCTGATGCTGGTGGAGAACCTTAAAATGCAGGGCAAACCTGCTGAATGCGTACCCATTTATAATCAGCTGCAGAAGGTCGATCCCAATGAACTGGAGTTTAAAACGGCCGAAATTGAAATGCTTATCCAGGCGAAACAGGAAAACGAAGCAATAAAAAAGATTGATAAGCTTCGTAAGGATATCGATATGGAGCGCTGGGGGACAGTAAAGAAAAAGGATATCTATTTCTCCGGCAATAAGTTCGATAAAGGAACCAAAGTATTGCTCGATTGGCTCAAAAAGTATCCTGACGATGTGGATATCCGTGGAATCCTGGCTGAAGCTTATGCGTCAAAAGGCAAAAATGATGAAGCCATGGCTCAATATAAGATCTTGAAAGATAAAGATCCGGATAACCCTTCCATCAGTTTTTCTCTGGGCCAGTTCTATTATCAAACAGGGAAAAAGAAAGAAGCTCTGGAGGAATTCCTGACAGGTTTTCAGTCTGCCGATGTTAATCCTGCTATCAAGTTAGAAATCATTAAGGCTTATATTTCTGCTCAGGAAAAACAGCAGAATCTTGATGATGAGGTGGTTAAACTTATAGAAACTCTGTATCAGGTAGACAAAGGCTCCCCGGAGGTGGACCTGTTGTATGCCAACTTTTTATACTCAGGGGAAAAACTGGTGGAGGCGGAACCTATCTACCGGAAACTCACTCGGAGTGATCCGGGAAATTTTATGATATGGCAAAATCTCCTGTTCATTCTGAATGAGCAGAAACGGTTCGGCGACATCCTGAAAGTGAGTGACAGCGCCCTGATCTATTTTCCGGGTCAGGGATTGTTTCATCTGTTCAGGGGAATTGCCGCAATCGATAAAAAAGACTTTCCGGTGGCCATTTCAGCGCTGAACAAAGGGCTGGGAATCCCCGGACAAAATGCCGAGATCATCAAGCAATTTTACCTTTTACTGGCCGAGGCATTGTACAGGAATGGCAATATTGCCGACGCTTTCACGAATTTCGACCAGATGCTGGTACTGGAACCTGAGAATGCGCAGGTGCTGAACAATTATAGTTATTATCTTGCACTGGATGAAAAGGATCTGGATAAAGCTTTGGAAATGATAACGAAATGTGTTAGCCAGGAGCCTGAGAATCCTACCTACCTTGATACCTTTGCATGGGTTCTTTACCAGCGAAAAGAGTATCTAAAAGCGCTGGAACCGATGGAAAAAACCATGAAGTTATCGAAGAATCCGAGCGGCGAAGTGATGGAGCATTATGGTGATATTCTTTATAGAAACGGTAGAACCGAAGAAGCGAAACAATCGTGGATAAAGGCGAAGGAGTCGAAAGAAGCTTCTGATAAGATTGATGGTAAAATAAGTAACGGGCTGAAATGAGCATGAACAGGAAAGTTAAATATGCAGGTATTTTTTGCCTGGTCGCACTGACCATGTTTTCCTTTAACGGCTGCTCTCTCTTCAAAAAATCAACGGTTGCGGGAAAAACTATGTCGGAAGATGAAAATGTGGTGAGAAAAGCGGTTAATGCGCAGCCTGAATGGAAGTTCGTGGAAATAAGAATGACCGGAAGAGCAGATGAGGATGGTAAGAAAATTGGTTTTATGGGTACCATCAAACTTGAGAAGGACAAGCAGATTTTTGTCATGATGCGTTCTTCAATCGGTATTGAGGTGGCCCGGATTTATGCCAATCGCGACAGCGTCTGGATCACATCGAAAATGCTTGGAATCAAGGAAAAAGGGAATTGGAAACTGATTGCTGCAAAAATCGGTTATCCTGTGGATTTTTATGCCGTTCAGGGTATTTTCAATCAGGCACTGTTCACCTCGGCCGGTGACCAATTAAAGGATTTAATTGAAAATCTGGTTATAAAAGGCGATAAGGATAATCTGCGGCTGGTAACAATGAGCCGCCTGCCGGAGGAAGAAAACGGAATTAAATATTCTAATGAATTTGTGCTTGACAAAGAGACTTTTCTTATTCAGGATTCAAAAATGCGTGACATAAAAGGACAATGGATTGCTGATGTCAAGTATTTATATAATAAGGAGAACGTGATAAAGAAAATTGAATTGAAAGGCATCGATTCAGAACGTAATTTTGCCGTGGATGTAAATATTGTTAAAAAGGAAATAAAAGAAACCCTGGATTTTAATTTCGATAGATTTTGAAGTACATAAGAACATTTTCCGGCGTATTTTTGGGAGTAATTTTATCAATAAATTGCTATTGCCAGGATATAAATTCATTACGTTCGCAGCGAGAGAAAAGCCTGGCGGAAATTGCCCGGATAGAGGAATTATTAAAACAAACCCAGGCTAATCGTCAGAATGAACTTAATAGCCTTCAACTGATTAATGGAAAAATCACACGGAGAAATAAGATCGTCACCGGAATCAGTAATGAAATATCGATGCTCGACCAGCAGATCAGGCGTAATGAATCTACCATAGGTTCGCTGGATACTGAAATTCAGGTGCTGAAGAAGGATTACGCCAACGTGATTTATAAGACAAACCTGAATCACAATGCATACCATCAGTCGCAATATATATTTGCCTCGGCAGATTTCAGCCAGGCGTTCAAAAGGTTGAAGTATATGCAGCAATATGCCCGGTTCCGCAAAGCGCAGGCAGAGAAAATCGAGGCCAAAACCAACGAGTTGAAGAATATCAACCGACAGCAGGAGGAAAACAAGAACCAGCGAAGGGACCTGCTGCTGGATGAAAAGCGGGAAATGGTCAAACTGAACAGCGACCGGAAAGATCAGGAGGGTGCTGTTCAGTCCCTGCAGAGGAAGGAGAAACAGGTAAAGAAGGATCTCGACGCTCAAAAGGCTACCTATAAGAAACTGGAAAAAGAAATTTCGCGCCTGATAGCGGCCGCTACTGGCTCCGAAGTGAGCAGCTCGGGTATGCGTATGACCCCCGAGGAGAAAATTATATCCAATGAGTTCAGTCAGAATATGGGACGGCTACCCTGGCCGGTTGCACGCGGAATCATCTCGCAGTCGCATGGCCGGCAGAATGCACCTGGATTGAAAGGCGTTGAGATAGACAACCCGGGGATCAGCATTGTTACAGAGGACGGGGCTGTTGTTCAGGCGGTTTTCGAAGGAAAAGTTTCATCCGTCATGCTGATGGCAGGAGGAAATATCTGCGTATTGATCAAGCATGGCGAGTACTTTTCAGTGTACGTCAACATCACCGACCTCAAAGTCAAGGTGGGAGATCATGTGAAAATCAAACAGGAAATTGGCCGGGCAACACATACTGGCAAGGATGGAAGTCCTGAATTTAATTTCCAGATCTGGAAAGGACAAAGCAATCAGGATCCGGAAAAATGGCTGGCAAAATGAGAACGCGAAAAGGTATTACCGACGATGAAATTGTTGAAAGTAAGCTCCGCCAGTTTATCAATAAATATTACCGCGTAAAGATTTTTCAGGGACTCATAATCACTGTTTCTGCCTCACTTATTATTCTGCTATTACTGGTTATTTCTGGCAATATTTTTTCTGGTAAGAGGGAATTGTACAACATTCTTTTGTGGGTCGGCATCGGTATTTCCGGAGGAATTGCAGGGCTGTTTGTTATCAGGCCATTATTGCAACAGCTGGGTTTTATCAGGGGACTGAATTTTAGGGAAGCCAGCAATATTATCAGGCAAAAGCATAAATCCATTGAGGACAGGATAATTAATATCATTGAGCTTGCCCGCGAGAAATCTGGTCAGAATAATAAACTATACGATTTTGCCATCACTCAGAAGGCTGATAATATCCGTGAATTTAATTTTGATGAGGCTGTTTCATTCAGAAAACTGTTTGTTTTTATTTCAAGATTGGCAGCGCTGTTGGCAATCTTAGCTGGTGTATGGCTGATAAAGCCGGATTTCATCAATAGGGGAATCGGACAGATGCTGTCAGTGAATAAGCAGATCGCAGCACACTCTAAAACAGTGTTCGTTATCCTGAATGATTCCCTGGAGGTTGAATCAGGCAAGGATTTCCTGCTCAGGTTTAAGGTAATTACTGACTTTCCTGGTGAAACAGTCACTTTAAGGATGAGTTCCACTGAGGTGAAGACGAAAAAGGTGGCAGAAGGCTTTGAATACTTGTTTAAAGCGGTGAATTCGGCGGTTTCCTTCTATTTGGAATGTAACGGAGTGGTTTCTGAGGAATATGTGGTTAAAACCCTTAAAAAGCCTGAAATAAGCAATATTCAATTGAAATTGATTCCGCCCGGATATACGGAATTAGAGAGCACTGTCATCGAAGGCGACGGAAATGCCGAGGTGCCTGCCGGCTCAGTAATTATATGGACAATAAAAACGGTTAACACTGACGAAGTTTTACACTTTGATGAATCAGGTGGCGGTACTGGTTCAACCGGTACAGAAAAATCAGAGATGCCTCAGGGTTCGCGATATGAGGCATTAAAGGGTAAGGATAATAAATGGAATTATCAGAAAACAA
>CAILAQ010000044.1 GCA_903832165.1 uncultured Bacteroidota bacterium
CATTGAAGGACAATCGTATAGTTGCCGGCCGGAAGCGATATATGCTGGTAAATGTCACCTCCGCCAAAATTATGAACCTGCCCCTGAATGCCTGCTGGTGCCGCTACAGGATTGAAAACACCCTCGTATGACTTGTTTCCGAAATTTCCGGCGGAAGTGAAATAAGATACACCATGAGCCGCCGCAACGTCAACCGCCCTGCTGATAATCCCGTCTCTGAAAAATGGTTCAGTGAGATACGTAACATCATCAACGATAATATCACAGCCTGCCTGCTGCAATTCCAAAATTCCCTGGGCAAAATCATCCGGGCTGATAGATCCGGTCCGGAAATAGAGCTGCGCCTTCGGGGCAATATCATGAATGATCTGCATCATCGCCCTGCCTTCATCTGAGCTTCTTCCCGGATATTCTTTCAAAACAACCACTCCATCAGGAAGGTCTCCGCCAAATAAATCATTTGAAGCCCTTCCCAGAGTATTATAACTGTTGGAAATCACTCCAACCTTAACTCCTTCACCTTCTACCTTATAGCCTCCTCTCACAAAGTCGGACCCCATGGACACGTCGCCCTGGGTGGTCGTCTGACCAGCATTATTTATGGCGGGATAAACCGGCCGGGCATAATTTATCAATACCGGCAGACTGTTTAATTTCATTAGGTTAGCTATAGGATAATAACCCGTTGCTGTCCAGGTTGACGGGTCTGAAGTCACTATCTCTGTGAATCCGTAGCTGGCTTTTGCAAGAGTGTCCAGCATGGCCTGATACTGTCCGTCCCTTGAAATGATTTTTATCAGTACATTAAGACCAGTCGGTCCAATCTGAAAAATATCATCGGATACCGCTGATCCTGTTGCTGTAAATTTATTGTAAAGTGCCGTCAGCTCAGGCCCGATCAGTGATCCATCAAGCCGGCCACCGGCGGGAGGACTATAATACGGAATGATAACCCCCAGCGATGTACACAGGTTTGATTCCGAAGTTGCTTCAACATGTTTGGTTTCGCCGTGTGGCAAAACTACCTGCCAGCGAAGTTCATCCTTTTTCAAAAAATCCCGACTGAAAATATAGGAATGGCGCCCCGGTTCAAAAATGTTGTTAACCTGATACTTTTTCTCCCCATCATCATATATCAGTTTACTCTTATCCGGATTCACAGTGATGGTCACCGTTCCGGGATTATAGTATCCAAAATGCGCCCTGTAAGTGTTGGTTCCGGTTTTTTCAACGCACTCCAGAATCAGTTTCAGATTATGCTCATCATCCGCTGTTTGGGCAAAACCCGTCCAGGGGAAAAGACATATAAAGAAAAAGAAAGACAGCAGCTTGAGCCACAAACCTTTCTTATTCAACGAATTAATAGTATCAATTTTCATAAAAGATTGTTTTTTTGTTTGTATCTGCAATATTATTGACCAATGAGTTCGCCGTATGTTCAAAACAAACTGTTAATATTTTGTTAATTTTTTGTTAAATCACTGTTATGCAATTAACTTGGAGCTGCAACCCAATAATGGCAACTATTTGACGAATGACACAGATTTCAGTGTATGTGATTATTTCCTACTTTAGTTGCCTGAAACTTTTTCGAGCAAACAGTGTTCATTAATTAAATATTAAAATCAGGCATACATGAAAACAAAAATTCTGGTAGTTACCTTAACACTTGCCTCTCTCTGCGTTTTGACTTCCTGCCAGCCTAAAAAATCGGAGGATAAAAAGACCGGTGTCGCCAAAATCGAAGCTCCTCAGTCCAATGTGACCAAAGAAGAGATCAGGGCAATCATCAGGTCAATGCCTACACAAACCGAAATAATAAAACTGATCAACTCCACCGGGGCTTCCTACCTCGCCGGTTTCACCAATGAAAGCCTGAACACTCAAAATCTGCTGACCCGTTCCGAGAAAGCTATGGCCCTCGGATCTGTACTGTTTGACCTGGCATATACCCATATGTACCGCCAGGTTGAACCCTTTAATAAACTCATAAAAATCAGTGAGACCCTGACAAAAGACATGGGTTTTGAGGAAATTGTTGAATCTATAAAAACCCTTAGGGCTGACTATGAGAAAAATAAGGACAACAAAGAGGAATTGGACAAAATCTTTGAAGAATGGAGGGTGGATTCAAAAAAACTGCTCTATACAAGCGGCTCCGTAAAAGACATCTCTTTGATTTATTCCGCCGGAGTGGTTAAATCACTGAATGTCATCTCTTACCTTACCCTTTTTGCTCCTCAGAAGGATCAGCTTCTTGTGGTCCTGAAAAATCAGAAGGGCGCTATGAATGCTGTTTGTGAAATCCTTTCCAAATCACCCGGAGATCCCGATATCAGCAAGTATCTTGAGACTCTTACCCCGATAAATAAAATCTTCCAGTCAACCGAGCCGTTTACCCAAAAGTCGATCGAGGAAATCAACAGCCGTACAGTTGCCGTAGTAAAATAAAACGGCCGGCCAGTTAGCGTCATGAATGAATCCACGCTCAATGCCCTCATAAATCTTTTTGCGGTATTCAGCATTAAGGGAGAGCAGGATTATGAAACAGCCAGAAACACTCTTGAAGAGTATCTGTCCAATCAGCTGGGCGTAAAGAATCCGACCGAATATCTGGAGCTATTCTACGAGATATTCGACCTGTACAATAGTGGTATTCACGTTCTCGATCAGGAGAATACACAGAAGATTGTCAACAAAATCTGCAATCAGGTAAAAAGCAGGATTCATCACTCTGAACAATTGATGATCTTCCTGCATTTCCTCGAACTTGCCAGGCTTGATTTCAATTCAACAGAGCATGAATTATATGATCTTGTTGCAGCAATTTTTGAAATCAAACCGGAAGATTACTTGGCGTTCAAACAATTTATCTTTTGCGAAAAGCCTCGCTCTATCGATTCCGCAGGCTTTATGATTGTCAGCAAAGAAAAAGAAGCACCTCACGAAAATGTCTTTCAAATTCACAAAGCCAATCTGGATGGAGTAATCCTGATTTACTACATCGCAGAAACCGGACAATTCATTTTTAAGTATTTCGGTATCGATCCGCTCCTTCTGGAAGGAGCCGTTATCCGGCAAAATCAATTCTATATCTTCAACAACGGGGGAATCATTCGCGGTAACCTTAATACAAACATCTATTATACGGAAGTCTCCGCGGCTTTTTTTAATTATAAGATCAGTGATCCGCTGGTTTTTGCCTGCAGTGAGGTTTCCTATGCCTTTCCCAACAGCAAACATGGAATACAAACCTTCACTTTTTCGGAATCATCCGGACAGCTGATTGCGGTAATGGGTGGCAGCGGCGTTGGCAAATCAACCCTGCTGAATGTCTTGAATGGTAATCTCCCGCTTAAAACAGGATCGATTACAATTAATGGCACCGACATTCACAAAGAGTTCGATAAAATTGAGGGACTGATCGGATTCATTCCTCAGGACGATCTCGTTTTTGAAGAACTTACGGTATTTCAGAATGTCTACTTCAACGCCTTATTGTGTCTTGATAATATGTCAGTTCCTGAAATCAAGAAACGGATAGATAGGATGCTGACTGATCTCAGTCTCTTTGAAGTTCGCGAAATGGTTGTGGGGTCGCCTCTCAAAAAGCTTCTCAGCGGCGGTCAGAGGAAAAGATTGAATGTTGCACTCGAACTAATCCGTGAACCTGCAATCCTGTTTGTCGATGAACCAACCTCCGGCCTCTCTTCCAGGGACTCCGAGAAGATCATGGTCCTCTTTAAACAAATCGCTCAGCTGGGCAAACTCATTATCGTCAATATTCACCAGCCATCCTCCTTCATCTACCGGCTATTCGATAAATTATGGATTTTAGATAAAGGCGGTTACCCCATTTACACCGGGAATCCATTGGATGCAATAGCCTATTTTAAGAAACTTGATAAGCATCTTGACGCTGATGTTTGTGAATGCAGCGCATGTGGCAATGTTAATCCTGAACAAGTACTGGAAATTATAGAAACCCGCAAGTTCGATGAGTCGGGCAGATTAACGGCCGAAAGAAAATTTGGTGCGGAAGAACTCCATAACCTGTATGTTGAATCCATTCAGAAACAGGTAATTATTGAGGAACCTGAAACTAAAAATATACCTGCCAGCAATTTCTTCAAGCCAGGCCGGTTTAAACAATTCAAAATCTTCTTTTTGAGAAATGTCACTACGAAATTTTCGAATTTCCAGTATATACTCATCAACCTGATTCAGGCACCGTTACTTGCCCTCGTGGTAAGTTTTCTTACGCGATATTCAACAGAAAATGGATACTATTTCGGATTGAACAAGAACTTCCCATCGTTCATTTTCATGGCAATCATTGTCATGCTTTTTCAAGGTATGAGTCTGAGTGCCGAGGAAATAATCAGGGACCGGAAAATCCTTCAGCGCGAAGCATTCCTGAGGCTTAGCCGCCTGAGCTACCTGAATTCGAAAATAGTCTTTCTCTTTGCCGTTTCGTTTATCCAATCATTCCTCTTTACCCTGATAAGCTCCTGGGTTCTTGGTGTGCACGGACTCTTCATCCAATACTGGCTTATCCTGTTCTTAACAGCGGCCTTTGCCAATATGGCCGGTTTAAACATCTCAGCAGGATTGGACAGTGTAGTGACTATCTATATAACTATACCCATGTTGATTATTCCTCAGATCCTGCTTTGCGGTTTAATAGTAAAATTCGACGACCTTAAAGGGAAATACGCAACCGGCAATGCTGTACCCGTAATCGGTGACATCATGGTGTCCCGCTGGGGATTCGAAGCACTGGCAGTTGAACAGTACACCCGAAACAAGTACAATATCCATTATTATGCTGCTGAAAAAGAGATGGCAGGGTACTTTATAAAAGGAGAATTGCTGATCCCTAAAGTTTCCGGACTGATTGGATCTGTAATCTTTGAAATGAAAGAAAAAAAGCTCGCAGGTTACAATGCCAGGGTTCTTAATACAGTCTCGAATACAATGCATCAACTCGATGAAGACAGTCTGATGCCTCCTTTCGGATATTACAGCAACCTGATACCGGACCTCTTTACCCAGGCTATCGCCGACAGTGCAACCGCTCATCTGGAAAAGCTGCGGACAAAAAATAAAGATCTTTACAATGATGCTGAAAGTAAAAAGGACCGGATTACCTCGGTACTTGTTGCATCTATTGGTAAGGATGAAGTGATCAGCCTTAAAAATAAACACCAGAACGCTGCTCTGCTTAACCTGGTTACAAATCAGAATATCGATAACTACATCGTCCTTGCACGGGGGAAATATCTCACCAAGGTTTATCCAATTTTCAGGCTGCCGGAAAGCAAAATCGGGCGCGCACACTTTTTTGCCCCTTCCAAACAGTTGGGCAGCTTGGTTATCCCCACCCTTTTCTTTAATGCCGGGGTCATCCTTTTAATGATCCTGCTCCTCTATTTTTCACTCTATTTTGATTGGCTCAGGAAAGTCCTCAACGCTTCAGCAAAGCTAAAATTGAATCGCCGATAAAGCCTCCGCTTCAGTTTTCCGCACATCCAGAATGGTGCTGAATCCTGAGATGTCGAGAATCTCCGTCACCACATCATTTGGCTCGCATATGATGAACTTTCCTTCCAGGGTGGCAATCTTCTTAACCGTAATCAAAAACACGCGCAACCCGGAGCTGCTCACATACTCAATTCCCCGGAGGTTAATGATAACCTTGCTGCAACCACCTTCAAGCACAACGTTTATCGCAGATTCGGCTTCCGCAGAGGTCCCCGTATCCAATTTTCCCGAAAAATCCAAAATGCTCACATCACCTGTTTTTCTAACCTTTATTTCCATATCCGGGTACTGTTAAATGTGTTTCTTAAACGATGTTATATTTTTCTTTACCTGCTTCTTATATTCGTAACTGTAATCATCAACCAACAGCTTGACCAGATGGACTCCCAGCCCTCCGATCTCCCGTTCCTCAAATCCCAGTGTTATATCGGGCGATGTGCGGTCGAAAGGATTATAAGGCACTCCGTCATCCATAATCGTAATGATCAGTTTCTCCTTGTAAAACCTGATCTTGATCTCAATTTCATGCTCCAGACCATCCTTATAGGCATAAGAAATGATATTTGACAATAATTCGTCAAACACAATATTTATCTTCTGGAGGATCTCTACCGGGAGACTGTGCCGCAAAGCAAATTCCTCAAATCTGCCGATCATAATGGGAATTTCTTCCATTCTGCTCGAAATGCTCGTAAACAGATAATCTACCACCGAATCAGCCGTCTGCTCCCTGAAATGCATGCTCAATATGGTAATATCATCAGCCTGAAGGGCTCCGTCCTCATAAACAATAACATCCTCCACAACCCTGTTTACCAGTATTTTGCAATCATCAGCAGCCAGCCCGCGCAACAACTTTACCAGGCGTTCTTCGGAATAAAGCTTGCCCTGAATATTTTGCGCTTCTGTAACTCCATCAGTAAAAGCGAAAACCGTATCGCCCCTGTTGAGCTGCATAACCGTCTCTTTGTATTCAACCCCCTGAAAGGCACCGATAACCAAACCATGCAGTTCCGGTAACTTCCGCACTTCTCCATCTCTCTTCAGAACAAACGGAGGATTATGCCCCGCATTGGTATAAACCAGATATCCTGTGGTGGTGTTAAGAATCCCCATGAATACCGTGATGAACATATTGTTTTCATTATCCCGGCTGATCTCATTATTGACGTGCGTTAATATCCTGGCCGTAGATATTTCATTGGTGGAAGATGCTTTTATCACAGCCTTGGTAACAGCCATGAATAAAGCTGCCGGAACCCCTTTGCCGGATACATCGCCGACTACAAAGCAGAAATTCTCTTCATCAATAAAATAAAAATCATAGAAATCACCCCCAACCTCACGCGCGGCAATCAATCGGGCATATACCTCAATATCCTCGCGGTCAGGAAATGCGGGAAATTTCAAAGGCAGCATGCTCATCTGTATATCCCTGGCAACATTGAGCTCACTCTCCATACGCTCATGTGAACTTCTTACAACCTGCTCAAGCCGCTTGCGCTCCGTAATATCATGCTTGATGGCAACAAACTGCGATATCCTTCCCTCATGATCAGCCACCGGAGTAATAGTCATCTCTTCTGTGTAAAGGCTGCCATCTTTCCTCCTGTTCACCACTTCATCCTGCCACACATTACCCGAGGATATTACCGACCACATATTCCTGAAAAATTCGGGCGACTGAGAACCTGAATTAAGCATCTTCAAATTACGGCCAACGACTTCGCCAAACTCATAACCGGTCAATTGGGTAAAAGCCGGATTTACCCATTTTACTATCCCTTTCAGATCAGTGATGATGATGCCGTTGGCTGCTGAATTCATGGCGGCCGATTGAGTTTTAAGCTGATCATTGGCTCTGGCCAGGGCCTCCACCGGCCGGCTGAAAGTTTCAGCAAAAACCAGGGAAAATGGAACCACTAAAATTAACATCATCAATATTTTTATCGATGCCAATCCCAGCAGAACAGCTACCAATCCGATAAATAATACCGTGATAAATGTCACCCCGAGCAGGGCAAAAAATACCTTGTATTTAACACTCAGTGTTCTCATAATTATATAAACATCCTGAACCAATTAATGTTTATCAGCAGAATGTCCGACGCTGGCAAATCATTATCTTGGAATTGTTGACGATCTCAAGTACCTTCACAGTCTATTAATCAGGTAACATATCGCCAGCGCACACATGAGGTTCCTCTCCTTCCCGGGCATTGCCATAATCTTCCTTCTTCTGATCCTGATAAAACCGGATGCTGTTGGTCAGCCATCAACCGGCAACCTGGATTCTCACTCTCTCTTTCACTATTATGACCGCATGTTTCGTGCGGATTCGCGCCTTATCAGCGGAAATTTCTACCAGGACCTGTCCCCGAAATCAACTGAGGGACACCCCTATAACGGAGATGGTGAATGGGCTGGCGGATCCGTTGTAATCAGAGGTGTGGAATTTGACAGCCTTCAACTTAGATACGATATCTATACCAACGAATTGGTAATCAATACACTGAACTTCAATAACACTCCTTTACAGGTCGCTTTGAATAAATTGCATATCACCAGCTTCACCCTGGGGAACAGAAAATTTATCCATTTTCCTTCAGACGATCCCAGGAAATCCGACCGGTTTTGCGAAGTTTTATCTGAAGGACCCGCAACCCTGGTTCTCATGCAAACAAAATCATTGATTATACCGGCTAACGGAAATTCAGTTTTCAGTTATGATACTTACTCCCGGATGTATTTATTTCTAAAAGGAAAACTGAATGTTTATAACGGCAAGCGTACCTTGGTCAGTGCTTTCCCTGAATACAAGGTTCTTTTGCAGAATTATATCCGGACTGAAAAACTAAAGTTCCGGTCAGGAAAATTCGATAGCCATGCTCGGCTTGTCAACTATTGTAACACGCTTTTATCAGTTAAGAAATGAAAAAAGCGATTGCAGTTTTCTGTTTCCTCCTATTGCTCCAGATGAGCCTGGCCGCTCAGAAAAAAACGGTTACTGCAAAACTGAGCCTCAGGAACGTTTCTTTTACTGAGTTTGCCGGAAAAATAAGCAACTGTTGCGGCATAAGTATCTATTATAACCCTGATTGGGTGGCATCAGTCAGGATTTCAGCTGAAGGTGACAGCATCGATATCGCAGACTTACTGGATAAAACCCTCCGCCCCCTCGGTATCAATTTCTTTTACAGGAACAACAACCAGTTTTTTATAACCGGAGCCACCCAAATCTCAACCTCTTCCACAATAAAACCGTCAAACACTGATGGTTTCGGTAAAGACACTGTGGCTCTGAATCCAACACAGGACAACTCCCGGAGAATCACCTATGAGAAAATAGCTGAAACTGTGGTTATCGGAAGCCGGGGCAATAGCCAGGGATCCCGTCAGTGTTACCTTTCAGGCAGGATCACCAACCATTCGAACGGAGAGCCTGCTGCCGGTGCCTCTGTGTCAGTTACGGGCACGGGTAATGGCGTAACCTCCGATAGTGAGGGATCTTACTCCATTCCTTTACAGTCGGGCAAAAGCTTTAAACTCAACGTGCAATGCCTCGGGATGGATACTAAATTATTTATCGTTGAGATGAACAGCTCCGGAGTCCTGAATATTGAACTGGACAGCAAATTGATTGATGTCAGGGAGGTAACTGTTACCTCCGACAGATTCCAGAATGTCAGGGGAATGCAGATGGGTTTTCAAAGCATCACCGCCAGAGACATGAAAAGCATTCCCATGGTCATGGGCGAACGTGATCTCTTTAAAGTGGCAAACCTGATGCCGGGTGTGCAAACTGTTGGCGAAGGTTCCGCCGGATATAATGTCAGGGGCTCAGCTTCTGATCAGAATCTTTTCCTCATCAACGAGATTCCTGTGCTCAACACAGGTCACCTGTTCGGATTTTTCTCCGCATTTAATCCGGATATGGTAAACGGCCTCAATCTGTATAAAAGCAATTTCCCGGTTGAATTCGGCGGGCGCCTGGCTTCAATATTTGACATCACCACCCGGAAAGGAAATAAAAAAGATTTCGGGGCACGCGGCAGCCTGAGCCCCATAACCGGCTCACTGTTGCTTGAAACACCCATAATAAAAGATAAAGTATCCTTCATGCTCAGCGCCCGCTCAACCTATTCCGATTGGATACTCAACAAACTGAAAGATGCTGAAATAAACAAGCGGCAAGGATCTTTTTATGACCTGATGTCCGGTGTTCATATACTAGGTAAGGACGGATCCTCCCTCCAATTATTCGGATATTACAGCAAGGATAAATTTTCCTTATCCGGAACTAACCAATATCGCTATTCCAATCTTGGAGCATCAATGATATATGACAAGCGCCTGGGGGATAAATGGACCATGAAAGCAGCAGCAGTACTCAGTAATTATTTAAATTTCCAGGCAAACAATGAGCTGGCTTCCAAATCATTCGAACATGAATTCCGGGTCAGGTCGCAGGAGCTTAAAGTAAGATTTACCGGATATCCCATTGTGCGTCATAAAACCGGATTTGGTGGAGATATTATCCTTCATAACCTGGACCAGGGAATCCTCAATTCGTATGGCGGACAGTCGCTGTTTTCACCGGTTGATTTCGGCAGAGAAAGCGGACTCGAATATGCATTGCATGCCTCCGATGAATTCTCGGTAACCGAAAATTTTACCATTTATGCCGGATTACGGTATAGCTTCTTTAATTATCTGGGCCCTCAGGATATCCGCATGTATCCCGATAATGTGCCCTATGAAACAAAAAACATCATCGATACAGTCAGTTATGGTTTCGGGAAAACCATTAAAACCTATTCAGGTCCCGAATATCGTGTTTCACTCAATTACCAGCTTAATCCGGATTTTTCAATCAAGGCAAGCTATAATAAGATGAGACAGTATCTCTTTATGCTTTCTAATACTGTTGCAATTTCTCCTACCGACCGTTGGAAACTGGTTGATCCATATATAGCTCCGCCCGTGGCCGATCAGTTCAGCCTCGGCGCCTACAAGAATTTCAACCATTCTTCAATAGAAACCTCAGCTGAAGTTTATTATAAATCAGTAAAAAACATCATTGAATATAAGGACCGCGCCGACCTTACCTTTTCTCCCGACGTAGAAACCCTCGTGCTTCAGGGTGATCAGAAAGCCTGGGGTGTTGAATTCCTGATCAGGAGAAATACCGGCAGGCTCACCGGCTGGATCAGTTACACCTGGTCAAGATCAATGATAACGGTAAACGGAACCGAGCCCTGGCAAAAAATCAATAATGGCATTACTTATCCTGCCAATTACGACAAGCCTCACGCCCTTAATGTTGTCGCCAGCCTGAAATTATCCAGACGGATAAGCATCTCATCCAATATTGTTTACAATACCGGCAGACCGATAACCTACCCTACCGGATTCATCTACGTTGGAGGCGTGCCTGTAATCAATTATTCCTTGCGGAACGAATACCGGATCCCGGATTATTTCCGGACCGATGTTGCAATGACTATCGAAGGCAACCTCCTCAAAAAGAAATTCGCACATGGATCATGGGTCCTGTCTGTATACAACCTTACCGGCCGGAAAAATGCCTATTCCGTTTATTTCGTGCAGGAAAATCTGGATATAAAAGGCTATAAACTATCGATTTACGGAGTACCAATCTTCACAATCAGTTACCAGTTCAAACTCGGGAATTATGCGGTTGAATAAATTCATATTATTGGTCATAGCAGCTTTAACCGCCTCCTGCGTTGAACGCTTCATACCGGAAACAACCGGCTATGAAAAAGTTCTGTTCATTGAATGCCTGATCACAAATGATACCGCCGTTCGCCCTGTCGTGCATATTTCACGCACCGCTCCGGTGGTTTCTCAGGCAGGTGGCAAGCTGACCTATGTTCCGGAGAAAGTTTCAGGAGCCTCAGTCCGTATTGAGTGCGACGATAACAACATCACTTATTTTCCTCAGTCGGGTGCAGGTAACTACCTCCCCGATACTGTTTTTAAAGCCGAAATCGGGAAAAGCTATAAATTGATCATAAATGTCGATAATAAAATTTATGAGTCTGATTTCCAAAAACTTAATGCGTCACCTCCAATTGACAGCATTACCTGCAGACATGTTCTTCAAAAACGCAGCGAAGACGGGTTAATTATTGAAGGGTACCGTTTCTATGCGAACAGCCACAGCTCAGAACCCGGTCCCTCATTTTACCGGTGGACTCTCGATGCAACTTTCCGCTACCAGGCACCCTATCTTTCTACACATATCTGGACCGGAAGAACTACCAATGCTGAGTCAAACAGGCTGGTAAGAGATTGCTGGAAATCGAAAAATATTCCCGGGATTTATATCGCCAATACCCGTGGACTCAGCGAAAACCGTATCCGGGAAGCACCCCTTAATTTTGAATCACAATTTGGCGACGAACTTACAATCAGGTACAGCCTTAATGTGAAACAATACAATATCTCCGAATCAGCACTGGACTTCTGGGATAACGTCACCAAACTGGTTAACGAAACAGGCACTCTTTATGAAACACAGCCTTTCCGGATCGAAGGAAATATAAGATGCGCCTCCGATCCTTCAGCATACGTAGCCGGCATATTTGAAGTTGCCGGGGTTTCAACTCTGAGAATATTTGTCGGCAGACCGTCCGGTTTCACAATATTCCCCCCTGAGTGTTTCCTTCAGCAGGTGGGCACAAGAGATTTCCCCTGGTACCGGCTGCCCCCGCTCTCTTTTGTGACAGAGCAGTCGCCCAACGTTTTCATGACCGCCAACCAGGCTTGCTATGATTGCCAGCTGAGAGGCGGAACACTCGACAAACCACCATTCTGGAAAGAAAATTAGCGCCAAAAACAATGACCGGAAATTCTTTCAAATACCTGATATGGATCCTGTTACTCAACC
>CAILAQ010000045.1 GCA_903832165.1 uncultured Bacteroidota bacterium
ACTTAACCTATTTCTTTTGTCTTCCGTCTTCTGACTCGCACCTATTTAAAGTTGCCAACTTTAAGCTTAAGGCAACCTTAGTCGCACCTATTTAAAGTTGGCAACTCTAAAGTTCAGCTCCTCTTCCGATAGCTGTAAACCGCCCATCCATTAAAAAACACCGCAAACGCACTCAATGCCATAAACTGCGGCAGCATCTCCCTGAATCCGCTTCCTTTCAGATAAACCAGCCTTAACACCTGAATCATGTACTTCAACGGGCTGAAATTGCTTACCACCTGAGCCCAGTCTGGCATGGAAGCCACCGGCGTATATAAGCCGCTCAGAAAAACGAACGACATCACCACGAAAAACATCATGAACATGGCCTGCTGTATCGTATTCGCATAGTTTGATATCACCAGCCCGAAACCCGAAAATGCCAGCACGAAAACCGTTGCAAACAGGTAGATCGTATAGTAATGGCCCACCGGTACCAGGCGGTAAAAGAGCCAGGCCACGAAAAAGCAAATCGTTAAGGCTATAAATCCGATGATCCAGTGTGGGATCAGTTTCGATAAAATAAAGTTGAACTTATTCACCGGCGTAACATTCATCTGCTCCATCGTCCCGTTCTCTTTTTCACCAACAATGTTAAGCGCCGGAATAAACCCGCAGATCATGGCCAGCATCATGATCATGATCGCAGGAATCATGTATACGGTGTAGCTCAGGTGCGGATTGTACTTGTATTTCGGAACAATCTCAAATGAAGGGTTAATCGTCCGGCCCGCCGGCTGAATCCATTCATCACGGACCTCACCGCTGAAATCAGTGATGATGCTTGCCAGATAGGCACTGCCCAACCCTCCCTTCATGCCGTTCACAGTATTGGCCGATATCATCACCCCGGCTTTGCGATTGTTAACCAGGTCTTCCTCAAAACGGGGCGGAATTTCCAGTACCACATCCGAATGGTCAAGCTCCACACTTTTTAAGGCATCCTGATAATTGCTGCCAACCTCAATCAGTCTGAAATAGCCGGAGGAGGCCAATTTCCTCACCAGGCGGCTGGAATAAGTGCTGTGACTATTATCGACCACACTCAGATTGATATTGTTTACCGAAAAATTCACGGCCAGTGGAAATACTGCCAACGCCATGAACGGAAAAATGATAACGAATCTCGGCAGAAACTTGCTGCGCATAAATTGCTTGAACTCTTTTTCTAACAGATATTTCAGCATGGCTATTCCAATCTGATTTTGAATTTTTTAAGACTTACCGCGATAAGTACCACCGCCATCGAACCTAATACCAGCAGTTCTTTGGTGATGGATGGATAGCTCAGCCCCTTGATCATGATTTTCCTTACTCCCATGATAAACCATTTGGCCGGAATGATTTCAGATATCATGCGCAACAGCCAGGGCATATTTTCTACCGGGAAAAGCATGCCCGAAAGAAAAACTACGGGCATCATCAGTGCCATGCCGGAGATCAGCAGGGCTACGAGCTGCTTCTCTACCATGGACGAAATAAGGAGTCCCAGCGCCAGGGAAACAAAAATGAATAAAAGCGCCAGAATGATCAGCCAGAATAAACTACCTGCTATCGGAACCTTCAGGAGGTATACCGACAGCAGCAAAATCGTGGTCAGGTTGATGATCGAAAGGAAAAAATAAGGAACCACCTTGGAGAGTATAATGTAGATGGGTTTCATCGGTGATACCAGCAAAAGTTCCATCGTGCCCAGCTCTTTTTCGCGGGCTATGGATACCGAGGTCATCATGGCACAAATCAGCATCAGGATCATGCCCATCACTCCGGGAACGAAATTGTAAGCTCCCTTCATTTGCGGGTTATAAAGTAATTTTACTTCGGGGCTGATCTGGTAAGGAACGCCGGTAACTGAGGCCTTAAGCAGCTCCTGCTGGTAGGATGCAATGATTGTGGTGGCATAATTGGTTACCGTAATCGCATGATTCGGATCGGCCCCGTCGGCCAGAAGCTGTACCTGGGCCTGTCCGGTATGCATCAGATTTTCATAGAACCGTTCGCTGAAAACCACTGCCAGCCCGGTTTTCCCTTCGCGGAATACATGCTCGATTTCGTCAGGGCTGTCAAGATATCGCGTAACATTAAAATATCCGCTTGATTCCAGTTTGTTAATGATGGCAAGTGTTGCGGCATCTTTCGACGGATCGAAAATGGCTAGCTCCGTATTGCGCACTTCCGTGGTGATGGCATAACCAACCAGAATAAGCATCATGATGGGCAGCAATAAGAGGATTGCTGTTGTTAAACGGTCACGGAAAATATGGTAAAACTCTTTCTTTATGAACGCCTTGAGTTGTTTCATTTTAATCTCCGTTTAATCTGGCTTTCCGGGCCAATTGGTGAAACACCTCATCCATATTGCCGGCCTCAAACTGCTTCTTAAGATTTTTAGGCGTATCAAGCGCCTGAATCTTCCCGTCGACCATGATCGAAACACGGTTGCAGTATTCCGCTTCATCCATATAATGCGTGGTCACAAAAACCGTGATGCCCCGGTCGGCCGCATCGTAAATCAATTCCCAGAACTGACGGCGCGTTGCCGGGTCAACTCCGCTGGTTGGCTCATCAAGGAAAACAATGCGCGGCTCATGCACTATGGCTACCGAAAAGGAAAGCTTCTGTTTCCAGCCCAGTGGCAGCGCTTTCACCAGCACCTCTTTCTCATTCTCAAACCCCAGCCTGGTCAGTATCTCATCTATCCTGTCCCCAATCTTCTTTTCGGGAATCCCATAAATCCCGGCATACAACCGTATATTTTCCCAAACTTTCAGATCCTCATATAAAGCAAACTTCTGACTCAGGTACCCGATATTGGCCTTAATCTGTTCCGGCTGTTTCCTGATGTCGAATCCTGCTACATAACCCTTGCCCGACGTGGGTTTGCTCAATCCGCAAAGCATGCGTATTGCCGTTGTTTTTCCAGCGCCGTTGGCTCCGAGAAATCCAAAAATTTCCCCTTGCGCCACCTCAAAGGAAATGTGGTCCACCGCAGTGAAACTGCCGAAGCTTTTAGTAAGATTTTCCGCTGTTATTACATTCATTTTTCAGATTCCTTTGCAGTCAGGTTCATGAAACAATCTTCCACACTCGCCACAATAGGCCTTATTTCTATATCTGTATGTCCGAGCCGGCTGAGATATTTCTGTAATTCTATGATAGTCAGACTGCTGTCGTCCATGGTTATATGATGCGTTTCGCCAAAGGCAAAACAAGTCTGTACCTTTTCATGATTTCGCAGATCAGCAAGCAGTTTCGACATAGCGTTGCTCTGTACCGCCCATAGAATTTTATCAAATTTCCGCGTCAGCTCCGCCGGAGTGTCGATTTTCAGGAACCGGCCCTCCTGAATCAGCGCAATCCGGTCGCACAGGCCGGCTTCATCCATATAGGGAGTAGAAACCAGAATGGTGATGTTTTCCTTTTTCAGCCTGATCAGCATATCCCATAAATCCTTGCGCGATATCGGGTCGACCCCGGTTGTCGGCTCATCGAGAAAAAGCACAGAAGGCTTGTGGATAAGAGCGCAGCAAAGGGCCAGCTTCTGTTTCATGCCGCCTGAAAGGGCTCCCGCACGCCGGTTTTTGAATGGCTCGATCTGCTGGTAAATATCCTTGATTAGATCGTAATTTTTCTCGACCGTAGTTTCAAAAACCGTTGCAAACACGCTGAGATTTTCCTCCACCGTCAGATCCTGGTACAAGGAAAAACGCCCTGGCATATAGCCAATCCGCTTGCGTATCTGCTTGTAATCCCTGACGATATCAAATCCATCTACTGCAGCTTCTCCCGTATCAGCAAGAAGCAGCGTGGTGAGTATGCGAAACAGCGTGGTTTTTCCGGCACCATCCGGACCGATGATCCCGAAGATCTCACCTTGATTCGCCTCAAAGCTGATCTCCTTCAGGGCCTCGAGCTTGCCGAATTTCCTGCTGATATTCTTAACGGTTACCGGGTTCATCTATCGCAATTTTAAAACCGCCGTACATGCCTATTTTCAGATATCCGTCATTGGTGATGCGCACCTTTACCGCATATACCAGGTTAGCCCTTTCGTCCTGGGTCTGGATAGTTTTCGGGGTAAATTCCGACCGGGCGGATATCCAGCTGATCGTACCGGCATACTCCCGTTTCTTATCGATTCCGAAATCGGCAAAAACTTTTACAGATTGCCCCGCTTTTATCTTAGATAGCTGGGCCGAGGTAACATAGGCACGGAGGATCATCTGGCCGAGATCGGCTACCTTAAACAGTGCCTTCCCGGGAACCGCCACTTCGCCGGCCTCGGAATATTTTACCAGCACAGTGCCCTTTATCGGATTTATAATCCTGCACTTGCTGATCTGATCGTTTAATTGCTCCACCTGAAATCCGAGAGCCGCGTTGTCGCCGCCGATTCCCCGGTCGGCAATGGAAAGCGTTGATTTCTGGGCATCCAGCTGCTTCTCCAGCACCGCAATCTGTCCGTTGATGTCATCGAGCTGCTTCTGATTGGCTGCATTGGCTTTCAGCAGGTTTATCACCCTGGTCTTTTCAGTTTTTGCCGTGGCAATCTGCTGCTCAATGGCGGCAATCTGTTTGCGGGTATCAGGCCTGCGTATATCAAGCGCTTTCATGCTCGCCTGCAGCTGCGATTTGCGCAGGGAGAGCTGGATACTGTCGATATAACCCACCTGTGCACCGGTTTCGAGAATCTGCCCCTCCTGAATATCAAACTGCATGAGCTTTCCTGCGGCTTCGGAGGATACAATTATTTCGGTGGCTTCGAAAGTGCCGTTGGCATCGAGACTATCTTTTGTTTTTCCGCAGGAGAGCATCGAAAATGCACAGGCTGCCAGTATCAGATAGCTTATCGTTTTCATTTTCATTCTATTAATTGTTTGTAATATTTTTAAGATTATAAATCGATATCAGGAGCTGCATTTCGTGCAGCGACTTCTCCTGCCTGGCCATGTCCTCCGCCTGGATGTCGCGGATCAGCTCCGATACCGACAGCGTGCCGTTTCCGACTTTTGCTTCTGATGTTTTCCGGATGCTCTGACGCAGTGCGATAATGTCAGCATCCCTCCCGATCAGTTCACGGATTTTTTCGATTTCATTGCTCTGTTGTATGCTCGCCAGGTTGGTGTTATAAAGGAAAACCTCTCGCTGAAGATCAACCGACTGGCCGTTTATGCCAAGCTTGCTGACATTGTTCTTCTGCGAGTAATAATTACTGAGGTTCCACGTGATCCTGGCTCCGCCGATGGCAAAAGGTGAAAACTGGTTGTTCAGAATATTAAGCCCCGGTTTTCCATACCCTGCCTGCAGAAACATCCCTATTTTAGGCCGGTTGGCGGAAAAAATGGCATCCCGCTGACCGGCTAAAAGATCCTTCTGATATTCGAAAAACTGAAGCTCGGGACGGTGATTAACCATGGATGATTCCACTGGAACAGAGGATTCAGGCCGTACCAGCGTGACTCCGTCATCTGCCGGCTCTCCGGTCATGGCCGATAGCATCTGCCTGTAGGATTTTTGCAGCGCTGCCAGTTCCGTGCTGCGCTGCGCAGTTCGAAGCAGCTCTGCCTTAAAGGCATCAAGATCGGCCTGACTGGCAACGCCGTTGCTAATCCACGCTGTTACCCGGTCGATATTGGTTTGCCAGCCTGCCCGTAACAGATCGTTCTGCTTCAGCTGCTCCTGTATGACCAGAACCCCGAAAAACAGCTGGTTGATCCGCTCATTCAGATTGTATAATGATACTTCCAGGTTTTGCTTTTCCACCCCGGCCGACTGCTGAATGATCTTTTTCTGCGACCGGATCGCCCCGCCATCCCAGATCAGCTGGCTCACTTCTGTGATCGCCTGATACTGGTCCTTCGACATGGCAAAAGCCGGAATGCCCGGAATGTTGATCGGAATCTCCGTGGTCTCAGACTGATAAGTCACCTTGGCTGTCAGCGAAACCTGCGGCAAATATCCCTTGCCGGCGTTGGAAAGGTTGTACTCCGCCGATTTTTCTATCAATCCGTATTGCTTGATTAACGGATAGTTGGCCCTGGCTTTTTCCCGGCAGCGCTCCAGAGTCAGCTGGGAATAAGCTGCCGGGGACTGCATAAGGGAAATAGTTGCCAAAGCAATGATAAACTGTCTCATATATTGTTCTTTAAACTTTGTAAAATGATGGTTACATTTTCCTGCCTTCGGTGCACAATAAGCTTCTCAATCGCCTCTTCGTTAAGGTCTGCCAAAATTTTAAATATCGGACTGGCAATAAAAAGCATCACATTAAGCGATACCACTGTTAATATCAGGTCATATATGGTCATTGGGCGAATGTTGCCCTTCGCAATCTCGACTTCCAATTCAGCTTTAAGGGGAAAAAAGACCAATTTTGGAAGGTCAAGCATGTTGCCACGCAATTTTTTTAATCGTTCAGGATTGGTAATCAGCTCGTTAAAAACAAGAAAAGGTAATCCGGGATTTGCACTGAGCATATCAAAATGAGCTTCGATCATGTGTTTGAGCTTCTGTTCAAACGAAATTCCGGGCTGGTCAACCTGTAATAACCCGGTGGCAAACAACCGGACCTTTTTCTCAAAAACGGAGTTGAAAAGATTTTCCTTGGTGCGGAAATAATAGTGTACCAGCGCCTGATTGCACCCCGCCACACGGGCAATCTCCGTGGTGGAGGTCAGGGCAAATCCTTTCTCTAAAAACAGCTTTTCGGCCGTCTCTAAAATGAGTTGCTCTGTGTTTGAATCGGGGTTAATAATCATATTTAATAGTATAATTTAACAGATCTATTAAATACAAATTAACGGACTTTTTTCTTATGATCCAAATTTTTTTCCGGTTGTTTATTTCACAACCAGCTTTTCGATTTCTCCGCCGATCTTTACAAAGTAAATGCCGGATGCCAGTCCTTGCAGGGAAATCTTTACGGGGCTGCCCGGATTGTCAACATGTGCGCTGCTCACCATAACCCCCCTTGAATCGTAAATTGCGATGGTGGAGTTGAATTCGAAATTGCCCGATACATTTACCTCTCCGGCAGCAGGATTGGGATAAACAGTGAAGCCGGTGGCCTCGGCGATAACGTCGGTTGAGTTGATTTCACCCTTCGACCGGCCTACCCAGGTATCGGCACCATCAGTGAGCCATTCCAGACTGAATCTGGTGAAATACATCTGGTAGATTTCATATTCACCTACCTCATAATACATGCCGATGGTTCCGTCTTTAAGAATACATAGCGAGGAGTAAGCCGATGAGCCCGAATAGATGGTCTTCCTTACCGGCCAGTTCTGGCCTTCGTCATAGCTCAGCAGTACGCTTGCATTCTTTCTCGTAGCGGCAAAGGGAATGGAATGGAGCATCCTGTTCTTCTTATATCCGCTGACAATCGACGTATATCTGATCATATCACCGTTGCATGAGGGATCGGTAATGGAGGTCTGCGCATAGGGAATCCCCCACGACCAGCCCCGGTCCTTTGATATGTTAAACATTCGTGTCCCCTGATTTCTGATACTCATCAGGATCTTGCGGTTCTCCAGCTCAACCAGTTTTGCTTCATTTCCGTTTGTTGCGGCCCGGTTTGGTGATACCTTCCAGGTTATCGCATTATCATCGGAATAAATGATAAAGTTTGATACGGAACGGGTGGCATCCTCCCTCACCGACATCGCTGCCACCAGGCGCCCGCTTCGAAGCTGGATCGCAGAACCTGAACTAACAAAGGCCGCCTGCCAGTTTTGGGTAGCCGGATTCGATGATCCGGGACCGTAAATCTGAGGAGTGATATTCTGGGGTGAACTCCAGGTGATTCCATTGTCGGCACTTTTCGATTGATACATTAATATCGGAGCCATTGAAGTGGAGGTAAAGAATCCTTTATCAGCCGCAAAAAGGCAAACAATTTCCCCGGTTTTCTGATTTAAAACCAGGGCCGGATCGCCAAATCCTGTATCAATACCTCCCCCGGCAATCGTAAGGGCATTGCTCCATGTCTGCCCGTTATCGGTGCTGCGCCTGACCACCAAATCAATATGGTTGGGCAGATCGTGCAATGTTTTCCAGCGCTTATCCGTTGCCGTAACCAGCGATCCGTCTCTGGCCGTAACCAGTGCCGGTATCCGATAATGTTCAGCACCTTCATCGCCTTCCGAGAAAAGAAGCTGACTGGTAAGTAAAATGGTTCGCCGCCCATCGATAGCAGGCACAGAAACTGAGTTGCGGTCGAACGTGGTGTATGCCTGAACCGAAGCACGAACATTATGGCCTTCGCTGGCATACGGGCTGATGTCGGCGGTGAGCCAGAAATAATTATCGCCCGGCGCCGGCTTTATATTGCCATAGAGTACAACCTTATTTCCTGTGGGGGTGGCAGATGCATAAAGAGAAGCAGTTTTCAGGTTGAACCGCTCGGTTGACCCGGTATAATAAATTTTCAGTGCCGAAATATCCGATGCCGCATCAGTTCCCGTAAGATCAACCGTAATATTCCTGATATTATCCGAAAGCGGATCACCAATCATGCGGAACGACATCAAACGCTCGTTGGATGAACCGATCCCTACCGGCACAAGTGTTCTCGAAACTTTAATTCCATAGCCGATGAGCTGCCCGGTATGTCCTTTGCCTGAAACATCAGGGACAAGGTCATTGGTGATATTCTCAAAGTCGTAAGCAGCCACCAAACCTGTGGCAGCAGCCTTTGAAGAGATACGATCGGCTGCGATTTCCTCGGCCGGCAGTGCTCTTTTCCATAAGCGAAGTTCATCAATCTGCCCGGGCCAGAAGCTTGTCAGAGCGGGCTCAGAAGCATCTGTCCAGCTGCACCCAACCGTCATCTCATTCTTATTTTGCACGGGAACCCGCCCGATGACGGAATTGATTACCGTATTCATCAGGATTCCGTTCACAAATACCTTTGAGCTTTTTTCTGCTGCATTGTATACCCAGGCAACATGAACCCAGGACTTTGCTTCAATCGTCTGAAAATAGGCCGCCCCCAAATTGGAATTTTCGGAATTTATAACGGTTAAGCCAATATTCGGTCCGGTAGTGGCCCGGTAAATGGATACTTCATACCTCCCGCCGGGAATCAGTCGGTTTCCTTTGGATATGATGCTGTAAAAGTCGTTGAAATCGTCAGGCCGAATGCGGAAGCTCATGGTGAAACTTTCGCCTGCAGCAATATTGAGATCGGAATGATTCTGAATGGATAGATACTGATCGATCCCGTTAAAAAGAAGAAATTTACCCTCCGGAGTGGTTTGCGCCACAGCGGAAAGTCCATGCAATATCCATGCAATACCCCAAAACAGTACGAGTGCGGATTTCTTCACTTCCTAAAATATTCAACCTCCGCCACTAATATATAGATTAATGTATATATGTTATATAACAGTAATTGTTTTTTTGATCAATGCCCTGAATAATTATCTGCCACGTTGATTTTATTCCCGGTTTCGGCAGGATCAGGGGGGGTGCTCCGGATCCGGAATATTTCAGGTCGGGGTTCCACAATCGGGTGGGGTTGCAGCGCTTTTCCGAAACCTTCTCGGCTATATCGGTTGCCCCTGTCGCTTTCTTTGTGGTGATCACAATCAACCCGCTGGCATCTCCGGAATATTTGAGGATATCAGAGATCTTATCCGATACCTTGATTGTCGCTATATCATACGGACTCATAGTATTCAGCGCTTCGATATTGGTCCCCTTTTCCGCACCATCAATGATAATCAGGGCTCCCTTCGGATATTGAAGCGAGTTTTTGCCCTTGGCGAAATAAATCTGGTTATCAGTAAGAGTATAGGGTTTTATCGACTTGATCACATTCAGCAGCGGCAGGCCGATTTCGAGCTGCTGGCGTATCCTGTCGTCCTGAGTCGGCTTTCCCGGCAGGTACCCCAGCTCCTGAAGCTGGCTTTTGTTCGTCTTGATATAAGTAGCGAAATCATTTTTCGCTGCGAAATATTCACCGAAGAAGCGATCGCGGTGAAATGAGGCAGCCAGCTTATCAAATGGCTTGGGCTGATAATATTTTATCAGCCGGCTCCGGAAATCCTGACTTGCTGCTTTTCGCTTGTTGGTGGTATCTGTCCTTGTAAGCATCAGATGGTCGATCAGGCTTTCATCCACTTTGTCGCTTTCGGAAAAGTATCCTCCCGGAAGTGATGATGCCAGCGGTCCCAGAAGAAACCATGAGCAGATATCCGGCTCCCGGTTCCATTCCGGACTCATAACGGCATCAACTACAGATATGCTAAGGCTGGCATCAACCGGATTACCATTCTCATCGGAAACTGAAAAATTCAGGCTGTTCGGATCCTTGCTTTTGCTCTTGCCTACCCCTTCATTGCTGATGATTTTTGATACCGGCGGATGGATGAAAACTGATCGCTGTGAAAAAATTCTGCCAGCGGCATTCTGCAGGCTGAGAGAGATGATTCCACCTGATTTATTGGGTGTAACGGAGAACGTGGGATTATCCTTCAGGAGATCCGGGTTTTCATCAAGTCTTATAAAATTATTTCCATTCCCTGAGGCAATATCAACCCCAAGAGGCTGAACAGGTCCCTTGGTGATAACCTGAAACGTCAGTACCTTTATCTTTCTTTCAGTCAACTCCTCTGTTTTTTTTAGCCTTAACTGAAATCCCGTGGCCTGGACGTTGGGCAGCGGTATCTCCCTGATCATGCCTGCCGGCTTCGTTATTTTCACCCGGAGAGTATCCTTTAGCGTCGGTATTAATGTGAACGAGCCTATGCCGTATCTGACACTTTTGATACTGTCGATAACCTTCTGATCCTGATCAACGATAACCCCCGAAAAATCAAACGGAAGGCCCTGAAAGTCCTGGGCACGGAATGCCACTTGCGTTTCCAGCCCATCGATCAGCGACCCGCCTTCGGGATAGAAATTCAGAAAAACCGGCATCCCACCACCCGGGATCTGGATGGTTGCCGAACCCCTGAGCTTTCCGGATTCTGCCTGCACAGCCAGAATAAGCACTCCCTCTTCACCCGTTGCGGGAATTCTTACATTCAGCAGGGCATCGCCATTTTCATCGGTTTTGGCAAGCCCGTTCTGATAAGGCGATCCGTTCCTGGATGCGAGGTACATCAGCTGATCATTGATGTACGGCTTGCCATCGGCTAAGGTGATATGCACCTTTATCTGGGCATTTTCCCCCTGAACATACCATGTTGCATCAGGTTCCATCCTGATGAACAGATCCTGGAAACCGTTTTTCCTGATAAATATTTTTCGGGTGAAGGCATTTTTGGGTGATGCTTTTTTCATTTCATCGGTGTAAGCCAGCAAACGGTACTCACCATCACCCAGGGTATCGGGCACAATCATTGTGCCGGAAACCTGGCCATTGCTTAAGGTAAAATCTTTCTCCCCAACAACTTTCCCGTCAGGATTCATCAGGAGGATAAACAAACCGG
>CAILAQ010000046.1 GCA_903832165.1 uncultured Bacteroidota bacterium
GCAATCATGGCTTCGCAGCAGCATCCGCAACAGTTGCATATAAAACTGACTTTATTCCTTACATTCTCTCCGAACTGGACCAGATTATTCTCATAGGCTTTTTGCAAAAGCTCCAACCCTTCGGAAACTTCCACCGCGCGCGCATATCCATTTCTTGTCAGCGATTCTGCAGCATCATTAAAGGTCATGCAAATATCCATCGGTGCATTGCAGTTTTTACCCAAGTGTTCCATCTTATGCCGGCAGTAGCACATCCCCACCCCACGGTATGAAGCGGTTTTCATGATCTCAGAAACCCTCTCATAATCAAGGACATGCAAAGCATTTTCTTCCGATAGGGCTGATTCATTTACAAAGGCCCTGCCCAGCTGCGTTTCTCCCTGAGTGAACAGTTCTTTAATGAAATCCTCCTCAACATTGAGATATTGATAAAACAGCTCACCCAGAACTTTCTGGTTCACGTCCGTTCTTAATCGCATCATCGAGAACTCAAAAAATCCGGCCATCGGCGGAGGCAATGTATACACCGATTCACCTTTTCGGTCAACATCAACCAGGATTGCCCGGGACGACAGGACATCAAGCATTTTTTTAGTGCTGTTGAGGTCCATTTTCCAAGCCTTGCTTGCACCTTGGGCTGTAAACGGCTTAATCGGCAAAAGCGAGACCAGCCGTGCCTCCTTTTCACTAAAAAGGATGCTCAGAATCTTAAAAAGCGATTCTGAAGGAGGGGCACCCTGCGGAAATCTGTTCAGGCGGTCAGCCAGCTGGCTGTAGCCTGATTTTATTGCATGATGATGTGCCAATAATTTTAAGGTTTAGTCATTCATTCTTCGGATAAATATAGCATTTAGGATCATTCCAAAAAAGTACCTTTGTAACAGACAAAATCATTTTTCGATTTATGCTGGAGCCAGTACTTTATATAGGTATCACACAATCATTTTTTGCAGGAATTGTCATCGCAACCAGGAAACCCCAGATCCTCTCTGACAGGTATCTGGCGACCTGGCTGTTCATTATCGCTATTGAGATGATTCTGGCACTGGTTAAGCTTACCTGGCTTGATTACCTTCCCTATGAAATTCCCTTCCTGGTTATTCCGCTGGTGTATGGCCCTTTTCTGTATTTGTATGTCAAAACTCTGATTTCGCAGGAACCCAGATTTCAGCTAAAGGATATGGTTCATTTTGTGCCTTTCCTGTTTTTTCTGGGACTGGCCTTTTTATTCCGCACCAGTCCTGAGGAGAACATCTCCTTGCCAATCTGGTCGCATCCTGGCCGTTTCGCTAAAATCATCTATGAATTCCTGATTTTTACATCGTTCTCAACCTACAGCATCATCGTTTATGTTCTTCTTACCCGCCACCGTAAAGCAATCCGTGAAGAATTTTCGTACAGTTCGGGAAAGATCACCCTTACCTGGCTCCTCTTTGTCTCTATAACCGTTTACGCTTCTTACCTTCTCACCTTCTTATCGGCCGGAATTCAGATGCTGGCTATTCATCTTCCTTTTGATCCTAAAATATTCAGCTTTACCGGATTAACCCTGTTTTCTTTCGCATTCAGTTTTTATGGTCACAGGCAGGCACAGATTTTTTCAAAAACAGTCCATGTTGCTATTCCCGCTGGAAATGGATCGAACCCATCAGCCAAATATGCTAAATCCGGATTACGCAGCATGGATCTCAAACAATTCATCGATTCGATGGATAAACTGATGATTCACAAAAAACTTTTCCTGAATCCTGAGCTTTCACTGGCCGAAGTATCCGAGGAACTTCAGGTGCCAAGGCATCATCTTACCCAGGCGATTAATACGGAGCTTGGCAAAAATTTTTACGCCTATATAAATGAGCTGCGGGTAAAGAGATTTATGGAGATGGTAGTGGATCCCAGGTTCAAAAATTACACATTCCTCGCTCTTGCCTTCGAGTGCGGATTCAATTCAAAGTCGACTTTCAACTCCGTATTCAAGCGCATTACAAATTTCACGCCTTCGGAGTACATCGAATCTCTTGGCCGACCTGATTGACAGTCTGCCTTTTAAAGGTGCATCCCGCTTAGTCTGTACGTCCTGATTTTATAGCCCGCTCCAATAGGGCGATTGGTTTTTCATGCTCCTTTACCTTTGAAAAAAAGAAGGCCATGAAGAAGATTCTTTCTCTATTGATTTTAGCCGTTTGCATCGGCCAGCTGCCGGCTCAGGATCTGTCAGTTTCAGGATATACCAGGGCAACGGCCTTTGCCGGGATCATCAGCAGCAACGACCCAACGCTGAAAAGCCTTTATAATGAAACTTCCCTGAAACTGAAAGCGAAGGCCGGGATCAGGGGACAGGCCTTTACGGATGTCCGGTTTCGTGCCGGAACAGAATTTGGAAAGGAGTTTTCCACATTGACCCTCAGGGAGGCCTATGTCAACCTGCTGCTGGGCAAGGTGGATTTAAGGATCGGTAAACAGATCTCACCATGGGGGCGTGCCGATGGGTTGAATCCAACGGATAATCTAACCCCTTCGGATTATTTCGTCAGATCGCCTGACCATGATGATATGCGCCTTGGAAATTTCCGTATACGTGCTCAATACAATCCTGCTGAATGGCTGAAACTTGAAGCCGATCTGGTACCCTGGTACACCCCCTCGCAATATCGGTTCGACCAGGTGGAGATGCCTGCGTTTGTAACAATTAATTCACCGTTGCATCCGGGTTTTCTTTGGGATAAGACCTCTGTCGCCGGCAAGATCGATCTGATCTTTTCAGGAATTGAAGGATCTGTCAGCTGGTTCAAAGGCTTTGACCCGCTGCCGGTGCTGAAGCCGGGAGCTCTCCCTGTTCCGCCGTTTACGGATTTTAAACTGGAAATCCTCCAGGCACCTTTCATGCAGCAAACAATCGGTGCTGATTTTGCCACGGTGATTCTTGGAACCGGCGTTCGTGGAGAATTTGCCTGGAAAATTCCTGAACAGGGAGATAGTATTGATCCCTTCATCCCCAACGCCGAAGCTCAATGGGTGATGAGTGTAGATCGGGAATTGGGGCCTGTGAGAATTATTGCCGGATACATGGGTAAGTACGTTAAAGATTTCATTCCGGCTGATCCACCACAGGCCTTCGATCCCGCAATGATAGCTGATCCTCAGGTGTGGCCCTATCTTGGACCTGTGCTAGCCGGGCAAATCGGTTATTACAACCGCATCTTGAATGACCAGACTCACGAATGGAACCATTCAGTTCTGTTGAGACCTTCGGTCACGATGTTTCATGAGAACCTCGATCTTGAAATCACCGGCCTGTACAATTTCACAACCGGTGAATATCTCGTTTATCCGAAAGCCACTTATCACCTGACCGATGGATTGATCGCCACAGGCGGCTACCAGTATTATCATGGTGATGATTACACCCGGTTCAGTTGGATAAAAAATGCCTTTAACGGACCTTTTTTTGAATTCCGTCTGACCTTTTAAGCCATGAAATCCGCTGTGATCATTTCTTAACCGACCGGATTATGACAGGGTTTTGTTCAGCTTATTCCCGGGAGTTAATCATATGCAACTAATTATCAGATACAGGAACTAATGGAAATGTCGAAATTCATCCACCGCTTCAAATGGCCGATCGTGATAATTTCACTTGCCATTTCTATCGGATTTGCTTTATTCATACCAAAAATCAAAATTGATCCCGATGTAAAGGCACTCATCCCTGATGACATGCCGACCAAAATCAATACCGATAAGATTGAAGGGATCTTCGGTGGCAGCGATATGATCATGGTAATCATGGAGAATGAGGATATTCTTGCAGATTCTTCACTTACCAGGCTGCAGAACATTGATAACAGCTTTCGCCGGCTTCCGCAGATTGAACGTACAATGTCATTATTCAACCTGAAATCCATCAAGGGAGCCGATGGCACCATGGTCGTTACCCCAGCCCTTACCGCCATCCCCCGTTCTTTGGAAGAGAAGAAATCCCTCAGAAAAGAACTTTCAGAAAATGACCTTGTGATGGGCACCGTTATATCCCGGGACTTTAAGATGGCAGCATTGATCGGTACACTTCAGAAGGGCGCAGACAATAAGGTACTGATGGATTCACTGGAGAACATTGTGACAAGGTATCCGGGTGGCGAAAAGATTCATTTCGGAGGATTTCCGGTTGTCAAACAATCGATAACCGCCAATATTATTAAAGATCTCAGGCTGCTGCTACCGATGTCGATCCTACTCATGCTTTCTATTCTTTGGGTTTCGTTCCGCGACATTAAAGGGGTTTTTCTGCCGCTATCGGTAGTGCTGCTATCAATGCTGCTGTCTGTAGGTCTGATACCGCAAATCGGATGGAAATTTTCCTTAGTTACCGTTCTGCTTCCGATTATGATGATTGCCATTGGAAATAATTACGGCATCTATCTGGTTAACAGGTATCATGAGATCTTAAAGCGCGAGCCGGATATTAACCAGCCCATCCTGATGAAAGAGCTTTCCAAGGCACTCACCTGGCCGATTCTACTCTGCGCCCTCACTACCATTGCCGGCGTTTTATCACTACTCACACATATCATTGTTCCCGCCAGGGAAGTCGGGATATTAGCGGCCATCGGAATCAGCTGGGCCCTTCTGTTAAGCCTCACCTATATTCCGGCCTTGCTATCGATTCTTCCCCGTTCAAAAATTAAAATCGTTGATAATAAGCCTCATATAACGCCATTCGAGCATTTTCTTTTCCGGGCAGGTATCTTCATCTCACAAAAGCCAAAATTGGTTCTGGCAATAGCTTCTATTGTAACGATTGCTTTTGGTATCGGAGTTATCAAAATTAAAGTGGAGGGAAATACCGTAAACTTCTTCAGCGCCAAAGATCCGGTCAGGGTCACATCCGACCTTATAGATAAGCACTTCGGAGGATCACAGTCGATCTCTATCCAATTTTCCGGTGATATTAAGGATCCGAAAATACTGAACAGGATGCTTTATTATGAAGAAGTGATAAAAAAAGAAAAAGGGGTCGGTCAGGTGATGTCCGTCGCCTCTGTCATACGCCTGATGAGCAAATCCATGCTCGATCCGGCAGATAAGGAATACAACGCAATTCCATCAACACGTGAAGGTGTTGCCCAGTATCTCGAATTATACAGCATGAGCGGTGACCCGTCGGATTTCGAGCAATTGGTTGATTTTAACTATGAAAATGCTCAGGTGCTGGTCAGGATAAATGATGCTAACAGCAGTAATGTGCTTAAGCTGGCTGATTTCATCCGGAATATTACGGCTGATGATCCTGCAATCGCCAGAATCGGCGGGGTCGGGCTGATATCGGCCGAACTGACCAACAGTCTTGTAACCGGCCAATGGAGATCCACCATTCTTGCCATGGCAATTGTATGTCTGCTCGTGGGCCTCATATTCCGACGAAGGTCAGCAGCCTTTATCGTACTGGTTCCCCTGAGTATGGCCTGTATTGTACTGTTCGGCATCATGGGCTGGGGAGGCATTCCTTTTGACCCCGCCACAACGCTCATAACGTCTGTAATGATCGGCTGCGGTGTGGATTATACGGTCCAGTTTCTTTGGCGGCTGAGGGATGAGATGACTGCGGGACATTCGCATGACCGCGCCGTGGTAAAAACTATTTACACCACGGGAAAAGCTATAATCTTTAATGCCTTTGCGGTGATGATTGGGTTTTTACCACTGGTTTTCAGCTCGTTCAGCCCGATTCGATTTTTCGGTATCATGATGGTGGTGTCAATTTTTGCCTGCCTCACAGGAGCGCTGGTTGTGATACCGGCGCTGACGCTGATTACGAAGCCAAAATTTCTCAACAAACAGCCAATTAGACAATTAGACAATTAGACAATTTGCTAATGTGATAATGTGCTAATTGAAAGAATAAAGGAATAAGAAAATGAAAAGAAATGGAATTTTATTGATGCTGCTGATTGTTGGAATTACAGCAATGGCGCAGGCTCCGATGGATCCGAAGGATATCATGAAGAAATCGAGGGATCAGTCGAAATTGAGCGGGCTGGAATCAAAAACAACACTTGAGATCAATGATGGCAAGGGGAACCAGCGTATAAGGGTTACCGCCATGGCATCCCGAATTTTCCCTGATGGAACCGAAAAAAGGGCGATTCTCTTTCTATCCCCCGCTGATGTTAAAGGTACTGGAATCCTTATCTGGGATTATGAAGGAAAAGAGGATAATATGTGGATTTTCATGCCGGCATTGAGAAAATCAAGAAAGATCGTGTCTTCCGAAAAGAGCAGAAATTTCATGGGATCGGAATTTTCAAATGCTGATCTGGCAGTTGAAAACATTGATGATTTCACTTATGAAATGGATGGGACTGAAACAATCGACCAGGAGCTTTGCTGGAAAATCAAGGTTAAGCCGGGCACCTCGCAGATCGCTTCGGAAAATGCAATATCTATGAAAACAACCTGGATCAGTCAAAAGGATTTTATGCCAAGAAAAACATCATTCCTCGATCCTGAAGGCAAGCCATGGAAAGAGATGTCGTTCTCCGGAATAAAATTGATGGATGCAAAAAATGATAAATATTTTATTTCACAGATGGAGGTCAGAAATCTGAAAAACGGACGTTTTAGTAAAATGAACATGACCGAAATGGTTTACAATCCTAACGTGAAAGAAGAATATTTCACGCTGGCATTCATTGAGAAACAATGAAAACAATCTACATAAAACAATATGACAATTAGCGAATTAAGCGAAACAAGGCCCATTACCAGAATTCTGGTTACCGGGGGAGCAGGATCTGTTGGCCTGGAAGTGCTGAAGGAACTGCAGCTGCAAAAAAAATGGTACGATGTAAAAGTTCTTGAAAGGAATAAACCGGCAGTTTTGCGAAAGTTGAAACCATTCCGAAAAGATTTTCAGCTTATCCTTGGCGATCTTTGCGATCCGGCAATTCTGGCCAGGGCAACGGCCGATATTGACTTCGTAATTCATCTTGCAGCGATTATACCACCACTGGCTGACCAGGATCCTGATCTGGCTGAAAGGGTAAATGTCGGGGGGACACGTAAACTGATTGAATCCGTCGAAAAGCATTCGCCACAGGCATTCTTCCTGTACACTTCCTCAGTATCAGTTTATGGCGACCGAGTTTACAATCCCTGGATCACAGTGGATGATCCTTTACTGCCCAGCGATGGAGACGAATATGCGGAAACAAAAATAAAAGCGGAAAAATCAGTTAGAAAGAGCAGCCTGAAATGGACCATTTTCCGCCTGTCAGCCATTATGGGACCACAAACCCGTATGGATCCGCTCTTCTTTCACATGCCGCTGGATACCAGTCTGGAAATTGCCTCCGCCAGGGATACCGGATTTGCCTTAGTGGAATCCATCTATCATCAGGCAGAACTCCGTGGAAAAATATTCAATCTGTCAGGTGGCGGGAGCTGCCGGGCCACCTATCGGGAATTTCTTACCAGAGCATTTACTGCCAAGGGATTAGGAAGTCTGGATTTACCCGAACGTGCTTTTGCTCAGCGAAATTTTCATTGCGGAAATTATATCGATTCGGATCAGTTGGAAGAAATACTTCATTTTCAGCAGGACTCACTGGAAGATTATTATCGGATGCTGACCAAAAAAAGCACCTATCTGGAAAAGACTGCGACCCTGTTTTTTCAGGCTTTCATCAAGCTATTTCTACTCACCAAATCAGAGCCATTGCGAGCAATACGCAAGAAGAACCATGAGCAGATCAATCGATTTTTCCACGATCAGCAGCCGAGTGTAACTTAAGATAGACAGGAGACAGGAGACAGGAGACAGGAGACGGGTGACGGGTGACAGGTGACGGGTGACTGTAGGGGAGGACCCGTGGGCATAGCCGTCAACCTAAGAGGTTAATAAATTGATATTCTGATGGTTGCAACTTTGTTTTATATATTTTTAGGACATGGGTTTGCAACCCCTTGATAGTGAGGACGAAACTAATTTTTTCCCCGTTCCTTTGGAGAACGGGGTTGGTTTTTCTAGTTTTGCTCATATCAAGGAACTTTTTTGTGTTATTAAACGGGATGTGTCTGGCAAGGATCGTCCCGTTTTTCTTATTAAATATAGCATAATAATTTGATTAACAATACAATAAATAAATTATTTCTTCTAATCCTCTCGATTTATTTTTTCTTTCCAGCCAATGATTTTTGGTTAAAATCTTCCCAATCCAATGTAAAAATTCTGTAATTCCTTTTATCCCCTGTCTAATGGCAGCTCTTAATCGATCAGTATTGTCAAACAGCGTTTTAAAGCATTTATCTAGGCTGAGTAGTTGCCCTTTCCTATAAACATCATTACGTTGGACCATGATAATATTCCAATTGATGATCATTAAGAGTAATTTAAATCGCAACAGGCAGAGCCATCGTATATATTTCATCCTTCGGCTATTATGAATACCCATATTTGATTTCCAGATCTTGAACACCAGCTCGACCTGCCAGCGTATTCTGTAAAGTTGGGATACGATCTCAGCCGGTAGCGTTTCCTCTGACACATTGGTTATGAATAGATTGAACCGGGCCTTTTCTTTATATTCCGAAGAAGTCTTATTCTTCTTCCTCCTATGTTTGTCCTTGACTTTTCTCATCCGCTGTTCATAAATAGCTTCGGGCAGGAGTTCGATAACCAGCCGCACCGGTATCATTTCTTTCGCCCCAATCCAAACCTGCTTCTGTAAACTCACCAGCTGTCTTTGCTTCATGTAGGTATAGAGCGCTTTAAAATCAAGCCGTTGAAGTTCTCCCTGAATCAGTTCATACACAATCGTTGTAAACCCCAGCCTGGAAATGAAGTATGCCCCTTTTTTGATGATATTATCAAACGCCGAAAAAACATAATACCCAAGATCCCGCAGGACCAGATCATTTTTGGTAATTGTATCCAGCACTTCTTTGGCATCTGTGGCATCGGGTCGATTAGCTGAAGTAAGAGTTAAATCGAGGATGCTGCCACCCTTTAAATCATACTCAAACTGCAGGCAGGCCGCAGCCTTGGAACCGCTACCACCGGCACCGGCGAGCTGCTCCTGATATTCTTCCGGAAGGTCAAATCGAGTACCATCTTTAATGACGACCCGGTTGAAGGCACTCAGCCAGCCGGCTTCAATTTGCTGACCTAGTTTCACTTTGAGTAGCTTTTTTATCATCCGTTCCAAGAAGGCAAGCGTATGATTGTTGAACTTTAGAAATCAGGGGATCACATGCCCCCCTATATTACTCTTGCAATTGGATTAACGCTAACTGGTTGCTATTCTATTCGTTGCGTTTTCCGTTACGTTGATCATTTCCTTAGGTTGACGGCTATGCACCCGTGGGTCCTCCCTATTAAGGCAGAAAGCAAAAGGCAGAGAACAGAAATTAGTTGCAGGAATAAAGTTTCAAGAAGAAAGTAAGGGCACTGCATTCAGGAACCGCGTTCTTCCAACATGCGTCCTGCGTACGCAACCTTTTTTTTAATTCCTGCAGGCGCAGCCGGAAGCAGGAACTTTTCGCTGTCGTACTACTGCCAACTGCCAGCTGCCAACTGCCGACCGTTGGATATCTTTACGGATTCCTTAATTTCAGAGTTTTAAAAATCCTGATGAAATCAGCTTTTACTGTCCCTCTATTGCTGCCCGGGCTGCTGCTGCCGGGTGAATCGCAGAAGCCGAAACAGCCAAATATCATCATGTTTCTTGTGGACGATATGGGCTGGCAGGATACCTCTCTGCCGTTCTGGACTCAGAAAACGCCATTTAACGAGCGGTACCGGACCCCCAATATGGAGCGACTTGCCAGGCAGGGATTAAAATTCACGCAGGCTTATGCTTGTTCTGTTTCATCCCCTACCCGCATCAGTCTGATGACAGGGATGAATGCTGCACGGCACAGGGTGACCAACTGGACACTTCAACCCGACGGGAGCCAGGAGGATAAGCATCCTTCCCTGATATTGCCTGATTGGAACGCCGGAGGTATGTCGCAGGATCCTTCGACACCCAGATCGGTTTATGCCACCCCTCTTCCACGGATCCTCCAGGAGCATGGATATTTCACCATTCATTGCGGAAAGGCCCATTTAGGGGCTATCGGAACACCGGGAGCAGATCCGCTGAACCTGGGATTCAATATCAATATTGCAGGGCATGCAGCCGGCGCACCACAATCCTATCAGGGTCTGAAAAATTTCGGGTATGATGAAAATAATGTAAAAGGGAATATTTGGGGAGTACCCGGCCTGTCGAAATATCACGGCAAGGATATCAACCTGACAGAGGCACTTACCATTGAGGCCATTTCTGCCATGGACAGTGCCCGCAACACAGGAAAACCATTCTATCTCTATATGGCCCATTACGCAGTTCATGCACCACTGGAAAGAGATACACGCTTTACCGGCCATTATGAGGGCACCGGTTTGCCTGAACCCGAAATCCGTTACGCATCCATGGTGGAATCGATGGATAAGAGTCTGGGCGATCTGATGGATTACCTGGAAAAAAACCATCTGGATGAAAACACAATCATCATGTTCATGTCTGACAACGGCGGGCTAAGCGTATCAGCCCGGGGAGGAGAACCAAATACGCACAACCGGCCACTGGCCAGCGGCAAGGGATCAGCTTATGAAGGTGGAATCCGTGAGCCCATGATCGTAAAGTGGCCCGGAGTAACTCACCCGGAGACAGTTACCGCTGTTCCTGTTATTATTGAAGATTTCTTTCCGACTATTCTGGAGATGGCCGGGATCAAAAGGTTCAAAGCCATCCAGCCGATAGATGGCGAAAGCTTCTGCCGGATTTTAAAAACCCGGAATACCGTTTACCAGTCAACAACCGCTTCAACCAGGGCCTTAATCTGGCATTTCCCGAACTGGTGGGGACCCACCGGACCAGGAATAGGTTCCACCAGCACGATACGCCTGGGAGACTTTAAACTGATCTATTATCATGCCGACCAAACCTTCGAATTATTCAATATTAATGAGGATATAGGCGAAAGGCACAATCTTATCAATGAAAAGCCGGAAATTGCCTCAAAATTAGCACTTGAACTAACCATAAAATTGCGTTCCGAAAACGCACAGATGCCTGAAATCAGGGCAAGCGGATTAAAAGTACCCTGGCCTGACGAAGCGATAAATAAACTCCGGGCAAAAAGGTAAACCAACGTATTTCGTGTTTATCTTTGTAATAAGTTGCTTAAAATAAAAACCTTATGGATAATCCGAACCACAAGCGGTACATCCGGAGAAGAAAACTTTTTCGAGCCATCTTTGGAATTTTCAGCCTGTCTGGCATCATGTTTGCTTTTCAGGCTTGTTACGGGACCCCACAGGATTTTGGGCAAAGTGTGCAAATCAAGGGAAAAGTGACCTCCGGATCAACAAAGGCCACGCTTGCCGGCATCAGGATTGATGTTGATCAAACCGACCAATATGCTGTGACAGGCAGCGACGGCACATTTTCAATGTGGTGTGAGCAGATGCGGGAGTATCATATTACTTTTTCTGACCCGGAAACTCCACGTGACAACCGGCATGCCACCCGTGATACGTTGATCCGGACGACTAAGGCGGAAGATGGAATAACTGTCCTGAACGTGGACATAGAGTTGCATTAATCAATTGGCAGGTTCTCCCTCTCTGCGCCAGCGTTTTTTTCTGGAATGGTACCGGTTGTTCAGAAAAAATGAAACGGCTCTTCACCCGCTTCAATACCTCTTTTGGGAATGTACGATGCGATGCAATTTATCTTGTTTGCATTGCGGTTCCGACTGCACCTCCAGACCTGAGACTCCTGACATGCCTGCTGAAGATTTTCTGAAGGTGACTGAATTGATCCGACAAAAGCAGAAGCCTGATGATATAACGGTTGTTATGACTGGCGGTGAACCTTTGCTCCGCAGCGATCTGGCCGAAACTGGCAGAAAACTGCGCGAACAGGGGTTTCGCTGGAGTCTCGTCACTAATGGATATCTCTTGAAGCCTGAACGTTTAAACGAGCTTCTGAATGCCGGTCTGGGTGCCATCACTGTGAGTCTTGATGGCCCGGAGGCTGAGCACAACTGGTTAAGGAACAACAGCAACAGTTATCAAAGGGCCATAGAGACCATACGCTTGGTTGCCAGAGCAAAGCAGCTGAACTCCGATGTTGTGACCTGCGTAAATCAAAGGAACATCCATTTACTCCCCGAAATCCAGAAGATTCTTGGGGAAACAGGCATCCGGAAATGGAGGCTTTTTACTATTACTCCGATAGGGCGCGCCGCTGGAGTTGAAGTTCTTTCTCTAAGGTCAGGCCAGTTAAATCAACTGATGAATTTTATTGAGAAAAACCGGAGTTCAGGAGCTGTCCCCAGAGCCTCATTCAGCTGTGAGGCGTATCTGGGCAATTTAGAAGCGAAAGTCAGAGACGGATACTTTTTTTGCCGGGCTGGTATTCATATCGGATCAATCCTTGCCGACGGCGGAATTTCGGCTTGTCCGAATATCGACAGGAACCTCGTCCAGGGAAATATTTATCAAGATGATTTCAATAAAATCTGGGAGGAAAAATTTCTGCCCTTTCGAAACCGGGAATGGACTAAGACAAATGAGTGCTTAACCTGCAATCAGTACCGCTATTGCGAAGGAAACGGCATGCACTGGTGGGATTATGAGAAGCGAAGGATGCATGGGTGCAATTGGCTGTCGGCAGTAGGAAGTGGGCAGTAGGCAGTTGGCAGTTGGCAGTTGGCAGTAGGCAGCAGGCATCCTAGTTGCCAACGATGACTCAAAGGGCGCTTGATCCTGAAATCCCAAAATTCAACATTGGCCCTGGAGCCTCTTCTTTCTTCCGTTTGTCGATCTTTCTTTCGTCTTCCTTCTTATTCCTGGCTCGTCACCAACGGAAGCTTAGCCGCCTTCCAGCTAAAAAGGCCACCTTTCATATTATACAGCTTTCCAAAACCGAGCTTACGCATTTTATTCATTGCCCCGCTGCTTCTGACGCCACTCGTACAGTAAATAAGATAGGTGCGGTTGATATTAAGGGTTGCGATAGAATCAAGAAAGCCTTTACCCCAGAAATCCACATTGATGGCACCTTTGATATGACCTTTCGAAAACTCCTCCGGTGTACGGACATCCATGATTACCAGTTCCACTGTTCCGGTGGTATCCCTGATTAAGGTATCCGCTTTGGCAACAGAAATAACTTCTGAAAAATTTTGCCCCAAAACAGGGCAAAGGCCAGAAATGAATAAAAGCGCGAGAAAAACAAACTGTTTCATTACAACAACTTATAATACAAAATTAAGCAAAAGATTATTCAGTTGATAATATTTTTCCTCGTCACGTGGTTCGCGTAACGTGGTTCGATAAGGCTTTCGGATCATGCTTATACTTGAAAACAATCAGGAAGACAATACCGAGAAGCAGTGCATACCCGGAAAAAACGAACCAGATATTCTGCCAGTCTTTAACCCCGTTGCTCGTGAAATGATCAACTACCCATCCGCTGCATGTACCTCCGATAAAGGCCCCCAGGCCATTGGCCATGATCATGAATAATCCCTGGGCACTTGCACGGATCTTTGGATCAGCCTCAGTTTCTACAAAAAGGGACCCCGAGATATTAAAGAAATCGAAAGCCATGCCGTAGATAATCATTGAAAGGACCAGAAGAGCAAGACCGCCGCCGGGATTGCCAAGGCCGAAAAGGCCAAATCGAAGAACCCAGCCGAAAATACTGATCAGCATAACTTTTTTTATCCCAAACCGATTCAGGAAAAACGGAATCGACAGAATAAAAAGCGTCTCGGAAATCTGGGAAATGGACATCAGCACACCGGGATGAGTAACTGCAAATGAACCGGAATAAATGGAAACTGATTTAAATTCCTGCAGAAACTGGCCCCCGAAGGTATTCGTGATTTGCAACGCTGCACCGAGTAACATGGCGAAAATAAAAAAAGTGGCCATTTTGCGCTGCTTAAACAAAACAAAGGCATCCAGGCCAAAGGCCGATAACCAGGAACCGTCTCTTTTTACTTTGGCCGGGGGGCATGACGGCATTGAAAAGGCATACAAACCAAGACAAATTGCAGAGCCCGCGCTGATATAAAGCTGGACCGGACTTTGCGAAAAACCCAACAGGTCCACCACCCACATTGCAC
>CAILAQ010000047.1 GCA_903832165.1 uncultured Bacteroidota bacterium
CCCTTAGACGGAAAGGTATCCTGATTTTAGGCAGTGGAAATATCGTACACAACCTGCGAATGGTTGCCTGGGACAAAATAAATGAACCTGAATTCGGCTTCGACTGGGCCATTGAGGCTAACAGCAAGATTAAATCCCTGATTGAGGCTGGCGACCACACTTCCCTGATCAACTATTCATCACTCAGCAAGGCAGTCAATCTGGCCGTTCCCTCACCAGATCACTACCTCCCCCTTCTTTACACGCTGGCCCTTCAGGAGAAAAACGAAAAACTTTCGTTCTTTAACGACAAGGCAGTGATGGGGTCGCTTACGATGACGTCTGTAAGGATCGGATAACCCTTACCTCTGAAGTAGAAGGGTTGAGATTCCAATTTAGAATTCCGAGTTCCGAAGGTTGAGATTCAAGTATTCGTGAAGTAGAAATCAACATCATAGTGCATTTAATCGACAGAGTTGTCATCCCCGCGAAGGCGGGGACCCCGTCCCTTACTGCGAAATTAGGCGGGGACCCCGTCCCTAACCGCGAAACTTTATCAAGCCAGCCTTTGATCTTTTCATTTCATTTTTGCTGATAAGCTGGTCTTCAGCCAGGGTCGGTTGAGGAAATCATTATAAGGAAAATGATATATATATTTAGGATGGCTTTGAAGATTCAAAGCATGCCCTTAAGAAAAAATGAAATCCCTTAAACAGTTTCTCCCCGTCATCACCATCCTTATCCTGGTCCTTTGTCTGGCATTTATAAATCCCGGGAAAGGCACCAGGTCTCTGATCCGGCTGCCAATCTCCGAAGCGGATTTCATTTTGAAAGATACCTTCGCGAATTTTATATCCGTCGATAAAGTAATCAAGCTGGATACCAAGTCTGACGGGTTAGTCGGCCTGATCGTCAAAGCAGAGGTGACCGATGACAGAATATTTGTCCTCTCGCAGGGACCTGGTCCCGAGATCAATTTATTGGCATTCTCGTTGGATGGAAAGTTTATCCGTAAGTTTGGCAGCCGTGGAAAAGGTCCCGGCGAAGTTGCAGACCTTTCTGGGTATTTTAATGATATAATCCATAAACAAGTATACCTCCTCGACAGGTTTAACAAGGTTGTTCGACTGGATTACAATGGAAAGGTTCTATCGGAATTCAAATGTCCTGAGGGAGCTTATAACATGGTTTGCCTTGATGAGCAATATTTGGCATTCGCTGCGCTTGGACCGAATTCCTTGTATATAACAGATTTGACTGGTAAAGAGATCAGGCATTTCCCAAGTTCGAAAACTTCAATTCCTATGGTGGACTATTTTCCCCTGGTGAAAACGGGGAAAGACTTTCTGCTTAAACTTAACCTCAATGATACTCTTTGGCTGGTTAAACCCGATACCCTCTCACCGGTTTATAGGATTGATTATGGCAGTAAAAGTCTATCCCCAAAGCAGTATCTTGAAATACCTCCCGGACCGAACGGAGTACCGATTGTTCCGGAGCATTTCATGTGGGGCAGCGAATTCAAGGGTTCCACGGCCAATCAATTTTGCTTTTTTATAAATTATTCCAGGAAGAAGCTGCTGGCATACAGCAATTTAGCAAATCAAACAACGTATGTATTTGAATATAAAAAGATTATAAATGACCCGATTTTAGGAAAAGGGTTTTTCCCAATTGGAAGTTTCCAACCTGATTATTTTATTGGGATGAATATGCCGGCCGTCATGGATTTAGCCAAAATTCCCGCTGCCCTTAAATCTATCGGCCCCATCCAGGCTGATGATAATCCTATTTTAGTGTTCTACCGGTTTCATTTCAAGCCGGTTTGAGTATTAGATACTCCGGAGTTGTTGAGCAGTCAATTACAAGCACTTCAGCAATTTTGATAGTCAGCTGATTATAAATTTCTTTAGGTTGAGAATCCACTGCTCAATTCAATCCGTAGCAGACTGCTCAACAGCCCCGTTTTATCCAGGTTGGATTAGGGAAACAATTGAATATATCGATTGGTTAAGGCAATATCTTTCCGGAAACGAAAAAAACAGTTACCCGTTTCAAGGGGTAACTGTTTTAAGGGTATCGAACCCTTCCAAATGAAAACGGATACCTGAACTATTCGGAGTTATCCAAACAACTCAATTTCAGCGAATATCGGTCGAGGAATTGTTATCAGTTACTTATACATACCTTTAACAGCACATCTACAAATCTCCACAACCACAACCACGAACGTGATATGTATAAAAAAATAATCACCATTGCAGCAATCACCATATCGCTATTGGCTTGTCAACCAACAACCCAAATCCAGGAAAAAATCCAAATCATCGACGTGGAAGCCGGCATCCAGAATAAAAAGGAAATGCCCCTGAGCGCCATCGCCGACAGCATCGCCTATATTAAACTGGAAACCCTGCCCAATTGCCTGATCGGAAATGGTACACCACTCATCCGGGGTAACCAGGTGTTTGTTTTGACCCAACGTCCCAATTGCATTTATGTCTTCAACCGGTCAGGGAAATTCCTTTCGAAGATTGACAGACAGGGGAAAGGTCCGGGTGAATATGAAAGAATTGACCAGTGGACCGTGAGCCCTTCAGGAAATCAGGTAGTTATTACCTGTAGGTTTGAAATGTATCTCTACAAAACCAATGGAGAATTCATTAATAAGACCACTGCAACCGCTAATCTGAATTCCGGCATGAATTTTCATACCGAGGATGAAGTGATTATCTGTACCAATCAATTAGTCCATCAAAATCCGGATTATCCGGCGGTTCTGAAATACTCAAACAAACTAAAAGACCGGGATACCATCTTAATTAGAAATTGGGAGGTCGGGGAAATAAAGACGGATTTTTACTCCTATTATGTCCTTTTTTACCGCTACAATGGCTTATATTATTACAAGGAGCAGGCCTGCGACACACTTTTCCAGATCAGCCCGGAGGGCTCTTTTAGCCCCAGATTTGTGTTTAAATCCGGTAGTAAAGCCATGAGCCCGGAGGCATTTTTTTCGAATAATACCGAGAATGTTTACAGCCTGGAATTGTTTGCTGAAACTCGTGATTATTTCACCTTTACGGTCAGTTATAAGGGTAAGCTTACACTCCTCTACTATAATAAGTCGACAGGGGATTTGTTTTCCAAACCTGATGTTGTTCAACCATCCGGAAACAGAAATCAGTTGGCTGAATTAAAAAATGACCTCGATGGCTTTGATTCCCGTTTTGATAAAATCGATCATGAGGCCAATACCTGGATTGGATTTCACCAGATGACCGATCTGAAACAACTTGAGCAGGCGGGATATTTTGAGCGTCCCGAAGTGGTGAATTCCCCCCATGGAAAGCAACTAAGGGATTTGGTCAAAAGCAGTTCGGCGGATGATAACCCGATTGTCAGGATATTGTATTTGAAATAGGATGGGTAAATTCCTTACGATAAGGAGTCCTTTTCAGTTGCCAAGGCTTACCCGTTTAATTGGGTAAGTTATTTGATGTCATTCATCTCGCACTTCCAAATGAAAAACGGATACTTGAACTATTCGGAGTTTGAGCCCGAATAACCTGTCATCACAATTTTGTATCTTTGCATCTAATGACAAAGAGGGAGAACATATTGAGACTGGTTAAGAACCGGATCAAAGAAGTTGATCCTGAATCTCGAATTCTACTCTTTGGTTCAAGAGCCCGAGGCAAATCCCGTAAAGATTCGGATTGGGATTTTCTCATTTTGAGCAATAGAAGGGTGGATCGAGATTTTAAGAATCAGATTTTCGATACCCTGTTTGAAGTAGAGCTGGAGACTGATGAAGTTTTAACCGGGATAGTTCAGAATGTGATAATCTGGGATGACCTTAAGATGACCCCGTTGTATCAAAATGTCCAACGGGATGGGATTGAATTATGAGCCAAAGTATTGAAGAGCTGGTAAAATACCGGATCGCACGTTCCAAAGAAACGCTCGAGGAAGCTAATCTGCTGGCTAATGGAGGGTATTGGAATGCTGTCGCTAATCGTCTGTATTATTCCTGCTATTATATGGTTGCTGCCATACTATTGAAAAACGGTCATTCTGCAGGCAGTCATAAAGGGGTTAAAACTATTTTTCATAAGGAATTTGTGAAATCAGAACGGGTATCACCTGAAGTCGGAAAACTTTTTAATAGGCTATTCAACTTAAGACAAGAAGGCGACTATGATGATTTTCAGAAATTCACACAGGAGGAAATAGCTCCGTTTCTGCCGGATGTTCAGCGTTTCATTACGGAGATTGAAAAAATCATCTAAACACTCACCATCCTGGCGCCTCTCTGGCATAAACGAAAAAACACTTACCCGTTTGTGGCTATGGCGACATATTGGATGTCAGGACTCGATTGTTCATTAAATCCATATCGAAAAAACCTTTTTGATCCTTGTTCCAACATCAGGCTGATATAGAAAGTACAACCGGTCGTTCAGGAATTCGCATTTTTCAATATGCCGGTATTCACTGACCATAAACCGGCGAATCTCTTGGCCGGTTGCGGGATTTAACTCGATGAAATGGGTGAACGCCCCCTGAGGGAACTCGAGATAAATTCTGCCTGTCACGGAATCCACGTGGACATCCTGAAAATATATTCCATTCAGTTTGTTATTCATGCCGACCTCCCGTGTAATCTCACCTTTCTTATCCAACCAGTAGATGGTGGCGGCCTCCCTGTCAAAAATCAGCTGGTCCTTATCCCGGGTGATCATTTTTGTGAAAACCGGACGAAAATCGGTCATCAACGTAAATTGACTCCCGAAATACCTATGAAAGGCTGGTTCATATACATCTCGGAGCCAACCGTTCATGCATCCGCCTCCGCAGCCCACAGGCGGTATCAGGGTTATTGGAACCTTAGCCTGATCAGCCCAGGTGTTTTGCAGGGAAGCGGCCTGCCTTTCCTTCATCAGACCTCCGGTAGAATAAATAAGCAGAACACTTTGGCTATCGCGTAAAGCAAAGTAATTGTCATATTGATGATTGAAAGAACTTTTCTTTAAAAGGATCAGCGAATCCGTGATTCCGCAAACCGGTGTAATGTTGTCCACGATAAAGTTCCGCTTATACCCGTTAACTAATGCGACCTGACGGCGCGTGATTTTGAGTTCAAGGGCTGAGTCTTTGCAAAAGGCGAAGACGTTGCCCTGGCAATCCTGATATAAGGAGTCGAGGTTTTTGTAAAGGTGGTTGCTGATCATTTTGCCGGTTAAATCCGCCAGCAGCACTTCCTTTCGAAACTCATTCCCGTTCTTAAACCCCAGGGCAATGATCTTGCTGCCAACGATTTTGTAATCGATGATGGCATAAGGATCTTTCTCAAACAGGGTGGAGCGGGCTTTAACTTGTACTTCACCAATCTGTATTGGGTTCTGACGGAGTGAAACTACCAATTTCTGGTTCTTGTAATCGGAGATGTACTTTTTCTCACTTTCAATAGTCACTGTGTCCCGCAGATATCCGATGCATTGAATAAATACCACGGCAGGAAAATTCACCAGGTCAAGCTTGAATGCCCCCTGCTCATTGGCGGTAGTTCCCCCGTTGCTGTTTTTCAGTATAACACTCGCTCCAACGATGGGTTGGTTGGTTTCATGATCCTTTACGATACCTTCAACCTTATAAGTCTGGCCCTGAGCAGTGAAGAATCCGAATAAAAAAATGGGAAGGAATAGTCCAGTGATAAGATGTTTCATCGGTTGATTTTCATTCGTAATCCAGCGGGAGAAGGTTAATAATTTTCTTTTTGGAGTCAAGTGCCCCCCAAATCAGGTCACTGTTGTAAACCTGATAGGTCCCTTGCGAATTAAACTCCAGGAGCCCTTTACCAAGGTGAAACAACGTGACTTCATCATCATACAGTTCAAGGGGTGTTTTTCGGGTATCCCGGAACACCAAAAGGGAATCGGCGAACCGGAGACTCCTTTTTTGAGAGGCCTCATCAAGTTTTGTCCGGTAGAAGAGTCGGAGATTTTTCCACATCGCGTAATGAAGGTATTTCTGTGCCAGTTTTGCTTCATCATAGTAAAACACGCTGTCGGTCAATATTTCCTTTGGCAGGCTGTCGGGAATTCCGGCACGAAGCACCAGGTAACTATTTGCCGGCAGCGAATCCATGTATAAACAAGTTAGAAAGTGGCCAAACGATCCCTGATAGGCTTCTGTCCGGCTATCCGACCATTGCTGTTGCTCCTCCTGTACCCGTGAATTCATTTTGCTGTAAAGGGCGCTGCCCTGGAACCCATACCACGACTGATTGTCCTTGGTTTCATCAAAATCGGATATATCATTGAACACAAAATAGTCGAGGTAATATTTCAGATAATAACCAAGGTGTGTATTTCTGATGATCAATGGAGTGCTGGCTGATGCATAGATCCTACTGCCCTCCTTCCGGAATTCAAGAACACCGGGATTTTCCAGAACACAATTCAGTTTGCCGGCATCACCCAGAAAATACTGATTAAATATCCTCAGGTAATATTGCCGGCTTGGATTCTTCTTCCCGATAATATTAACCTCCTTAATATTGGTAGCTTTTGGATGCATCAATATAATAAGAATAGAATCTTTATATTTTGCATCGATCCATAGTTTCTTCAGGTCGAAGCTCAGTTGGCTGAAAACCAGTTCAGCACTGATCGCTTTAGGATAGTTAAGCGAAAATTCACCCCTATCATTGGTCGTGGTTCCAATCGTTGTATTGGCAAAAAAAGCATTTGCAAAAGGTACCGGTTCCCTGGTAATGGAATCCAATACCACCCCTTTAACCTTAATATTAGTGTATTGCGCAGCCGCATCAGACCATGTTAATGCCAGCAAAACGATCAATAAAGGTAGAATTCGCAGATTTTTCATAAACAATATAATTTATGTCAGAATCGAAAACTTTTCAACTGCATTATATCTCATGGGTGTCCGGCAAATTACTTATGCGGACAGCTATGCGAATAGTTACTAAATCGATGGGGGATAACCAAATATAAGTAAATTTCTAACACCAGCGTTTCCCTGGAAAATTTCACACTAACTTTTTGATGAATCTGCAGGTATGTTCGGTATATGCAACCAAAAACAACTTCATGGCACACTTGATCCTCCCACCTCGGAATTAAGTATACTGATTCTGATCGATAGAGTTGTCATCCCCGCGGAGGCGGGGACCCCGTCCCTTACCGCGAAATTAGGAAGGGAACCCCGTCCCTTACCGCGAAATTAGGCGGAAACCCGCTCCAAGCCCCAACCCCTCCGGAACCGTAACCATCCCCCCAAAGCCATAAACTATCCCCCCCTCAACCGGATCCTCTTCCAGCATTAACGGAGTATCAAAGTCGCACCAGGTTACGCAATCTGATGCCAAAGCCAGATGGGCGGAGGCAGTGAAACCGAGCCTCGATTCAACAAAACCGCCAACCTGGACCTTCATCCCATGTTTCTCCGCGAGCCGGATCATTTTCATGGCAGTATGAATTCCACCCGATTTTCCCAGTTTTATATTGATATAGTCACAGGCATTGAGTCCGATCAGGCGTTCCAAATCGTGATGATCACAGCAGGATTCATCTGACATGATCGGCACAGCACTCGCCTGCCTGACTTTTGGAAGGTTCATGAAATCCCATCTGGCAATCGGCTCTTCGCAGAAATCAATATTCATCCCTTCCAAAGTGGGAAGGACTCCTATGGCCGTTTCCACCGACCATCCCTGGTTGGCATCGAGCCGAAGTGGTATAGATGAATCCACAGAATTACGGATTTTGTTGATTCTCATCAGATCATCTTCCAGGGTTCCGCCAACCTTAATTTTAATCGCCCGGAATCCTTGCTCAACAATACTGATTGCCTCTTCAACCATACCGGCAGGAGGGCCAAAACTCACCGTATAATCAGTGACCAGCTGCTTGTTGTTATTTCCTCCAAGAAAGGCGTATAACGGCAATCCGGCCATCTGCGCAGCAATATCATGAAGCGCAATATCGAAAGCACTTTTTATGGAGCGATTTCCGAAGATCACAAGACCCATTCTTGTTATACAACCGTCTATATCAACAGGATCCAGACCGATTAATACATCCGACAGGTATTTTCCCACAATCATTGCCGTTTCCATGCTTTCTCCATTGATGGATCGGAATGGACAGCATTCCCCAAATCCTGTGATTCCAGACTGCGTTTCAATTCTAACCGCCACATTTTCGGCATAATCCACCCTTCCCAGCGAAATCACAAATGGCTTCTTCAGCTTAATCCTCAGCGGAATCAGCTCGATTTTTGTAATGGAATCCTGCATAAAATTTTCTTTGGTTGAAATATAACAATTTATCAGGGCTGTATCTATCAATTTGGGGTGGGACAAAATCGAAATATTTGTATAGGGCAAAAGGGCAAGAGGGCAAAAAGGCAAAAAGTAAAGCCGTCTTGCCTTTCTGCCCTCCTGCCCTATTTTGTCTTGATTACCACATCCTTCAATTTTCACATTGGCACATTAGCACATTAGCACATTTACAAATTGGCAAATTGGCAAATTGGCACATTGGCACATTGCTTTATCTTTGCGCGATGGAGATAACGATTCACACTGATGGCGCAGCACGCGGCAATCCGGGACCGGGAGGGTACGGGGCAGTATTACAGGCACCCGGACAACGGAAGGAATTATCGGGAGGATATCGCCTGACCACTAACAACAGGATGGAATTGCTTGCTGTGATTGTTGCACTGGAAGCATTGAAAATAAAAGGCAGCAAGGTTACGGTTTACACGGACTCGCGATACGTGGCTGACTCCGTAGAAAAAGGTTGGGTAAAAACCTGGGAATCAAAGAATTTTAAAAATAAAAAGAACCCCG
>CAILAQ010000048.1 GCA_903832165.1 uncultured Bacteroidota bacterium
GCCCCATTTTTCAGGAACCGGATACCGTAGTTTCGGGGGATCCCAATCATGTCATCTGGTACCATCATAACTCAGGTTCCATCTGGAAAGACAACCTCGAACTGGAATCGCTGGGTGAGTATGTCAAAACAAAAAATGATCCGCTGCTGAACCGGAATTTCGGAGCTCTGATCGAGGCAAAAGGGATGGTGAGTAAATCCGATACTCTGCTGGTTAGTAAAATACCTTTAAAGCAATTTCAGATATCCATCATTCCGCTCACCAGTATGGGATCATCAGAGGTGTGGAAAAATTCCGTCCTGACAACTGCCGCTGAAATCAGCAGGATTCCGGTGAAATCAAGGAAGGCCGCTCATGAACAATGGTGGCAGGAATTCTGGAACCGGAATTATATTTTCATTTCATCCGCCGATACGGCCATCAGAAAGCAGGCAGAAACCGTAACACAGGGGTATATTCTGCAACGCTTTATCAATGCCTGTGGCGGCCGGGGCAATTCGCCAATCAAGTTTAACGGAACCATTTTTACCGTTGACACCTATAACAGGGACGATGAATACAGAGGGCTTGATGCTGATTTCCGGCAGTGGGGCGGCTGTTACTGGTGGCAAAATACCAGGCTCCCCTACTGGACCATGCTGGTTTCAGGTGATTATGAAATGATGGAGCCCCTGTTCAAAATGTATTTAAGCAGTTTGCCGCTAAGAAAACTCGCCACTAAAAAGTACTACAATCATGGGGGTGCTTTCTATCCGGAAACGATGAATTTCTGGGGCACTCATGCCAACGGCGATTATGGTTGCGACCGAAACGGAAAGCCGGATGGTTATACCCATAATCCATACATCCGGTATTACTGGCAGGGTGGACTGGAGATGTCGCTCATCATGCTCGATTATTACTCCTTTACCGTCAGTAAAGACTTTGCATTTAACACCCTGGTTCCCTTTGTTTCAGAAATTCTGACCTTCTTTGATCAGCATTGGAAACGGGGTAATGACGGCAAAATCCTGTTTTCACCGGCCATGTCGCTCGAAACCTGGCACCGGGCGGTGAATCCTTTGCCTGAGATTGTCGGAATCAGGAAAGTGGCTGAAAAAATGCTCGCACTGCCAGTCGGACTGACCACGGAAGCTCAACGAAAACAATGGACAAATCTGATAAAAGATCTGCCTGAAATCCCTGTAAGAATTGTTAATAATGAAACCGTAATAGCTCCGGCCGCCGAGTTTTACGATAAAGCCAATGTCGAGAATCCTGAGCTTTATGCCGTTTTCCCCTATCGGACGTATGGATTGGGCAAACCGGAACTGGAATTGGCGAAAAGAACCTATGCCATCAGAACACATAAGGACAACAGCGGCTGGCAGCAGAACTCCATTCAGGCCGCTTACCTTGGGCTAACCAATGAAGCACGGAACATGGTGGTGGAAAGTTTCTCCACCTGGGATAAGCATTTCCGGTTCCCTGCCTTCTGGGGCCCCAATTACGACTGGTCTCCGGATCAGGATCATGGAAACGTGGCCATGATCGCCTTACAACGGATGCTTATTCAGTATGAGAATGATAAAGCTAACATGATGCCTGCCTGGCCGAAGGAGTGGGATGTAAATTTCAGGGTTAATGGTCCGGGCAATGCAATTATCGAAGGAGTATTCAAGAATGGCAAAATGCAGAATGTAACCACGAAGCAAAGAGGTAGCCATGAACCCTGACTATTTCCGCTGGTCAGTGGAACTGGAACAGAAGCCCGATTTCGATAACTGCATGGACCGGATTTATGCCTGGTATGATCAGGAAATCATCGATCGGGCGCCCATCCGGTTCTCGGCTCACAATGCAGAATACAGCGATAGTATCGATTTACCCGGGTACTCCTGGAATAGTTTGAAGGAGCGCTGGTGGAACACAGAATACCAGATCGAACTCTTCGAATATAAACTCAGGCACTCCACTTTTAACGCGGAAACCTTTCCGGTTTTCTGGCCCAACCTTGGGCCTGAGGTTTTTACTGCTTTTTACGGCGTTGAACTGGAATATAAGGAGGTTACCTCCTATGCAATCCCATCCCTGAAAAGCTGGGACCAGATGGAACAGATCAGGCTGGATTTTAACAACCCCTATTTCAGGAAACTCAAAGAGATGACCCGTGGAGCCCTGGAAAGATGCAAGGGAAAATATCTCGTTGGTTATACTGACATTCACGCGGGTATAGACTGCGCCGCGGCTTTCAGGGATCCGCAGCAGTTTTGTATCGATATGCTTTTGGAACCTGAAATGGCCGGAAGGTTAATCGATATTTCATCGCGGGATTTCCATACCGTATATAATCATTTTGATTCCATCCTGAAAGCGCATCATCAGCCTTCCGTTACCTGGATGGGTATCCCTTCCTTTGGAAAAATGCATATCCCCGGATGTGATTTCGCTTCCATGCTGTCGCCGGAATATTTTGACAAATTTGTGATGCCCTCAATTAAGAAGGAGATCGCCCCGATGTCGCACAATGTCTTTCATGTGGACGGCAAGGGGGTGGCCAGACATCTCGACAAAATCCTGCAGCTGCCTGAAATCAATGCCATCCAGTGGGTTCAGGGCATGGGCCTCGATGCACCCATTATGCAGTGGGTACCCCTTATAAAAAAAGTACAGGCCGCCGGCAAATCACTGGTCATCGACCTGCAGGTTTCGGAGCTTGAATCATTTATGACGGAAATCAGGCCCGAAGGGATTTTGTTATGCATCGATGCAGATATCATCGCACAAAAGGATATTATCAAGAAAGTCCTGAAATGGAAATAATACCTTAATATCAGCCTTTTTTCTAACTTGGTGTCAATATAGATTTAATGAGCCCGAAAGCAATAATCAGATCCAGGTTAACAGCCACTTTTATAGGATGGGCTTTGCTTTTTACAGGATTGTTGTCACCGATGGCTTTTGCCCAGGTCAAGAATATGGGAACCCCCCATATCATTAATTATCCTAAAAAAGATTACCAGGCGGCCACTCAGAACTGGTGCATTACACAGGATACCAGAGGATTCATGTATTTCGGAAATAGCTCCGGCCTGCTGGAATTCGATGGAAAAAGATGGCGTCTGTATTCCCTTCCTGACCATTTTATGTACCGGTCGGTTTTTGTAGCTGCCAACGGAGCGATCTTTATCGGTCTGATGAATGATTTCGGAATCATGGTTCCGGATAAAAAGGGAACATTGGCTTTTCAGTCCATTGCACGGAGATTTCCCCAGATTGCCACCAGTTTTAACGACATATGGAAAATTGTCGAAACAACCGATGGAATATACTTTCAATCGAAAAATAAAATATTTCTCTTTCGGAATGATAGTCTAGAGGTCATCCTGCCTCAAAAGGAATTTAACTTCCTGTTTAAAGTAAATAAATCACTCTATACTTCCGAACGGAGTCTGGGACTGATCAGGGTAACAGGAACTCAGACCGAGCAGCTACCCGGTACCGATGTGTTTATTGGTAAAAATATAGAAACGATTCTTCCGTTTGATGATACCCGCATGATCATTGGTACCTCAAAGGAAGGATTATACCTCTATGATGGCAAAATTGCTGTACCCTGGGCGCGGGAGGCTTCGGATTTCCTGATAAAAAACTCCATCTTTTGCGGCACCCAGATTAACAAGAAATTCTTCGCATTTGGTTCCATCCGCGACGGATTGCTGATCATCGATAAAAACGGTAGGCCGGTTCAGCATATCAACCAGGCTAAAGGGTTGCAAAACAATACGATTCTCAACATTTTCCCTGATATCGACAACAATCTCTGGCTAGCCCTGGACCAGGGAATCTCCTATATTGAGGTAAATTCACCCATATCTTATTTCAGTGATGGCAATGCCCTTCCCGGCACGGGATATTGCTCAATCATGGCCAACGGATCCATTTACGCAGGAACTAACCAGGGGCTTTTTCACAAAAAATGGACCGACTATCAGGACCCGCTGAGTTCTGACAATAATTTCACTCCGGTTCCGGGAACTATGGGACAGGTATGGTCGCTGCAATTCATTGATAACAGTCTGTTTTGCGGCCATAACTCAGGAACTTACCTGGTGAAAGGGAGTGAGGCAATGCTTATTTCCGACATCGCCGGCGGATGGGACTATATAAACTTGTCTGACCGGCCTGACTTAGTGATGGAAGGAACCTACACCGGCATCTCCATTCTGACCCGCGATAAGGGCGTTTGGGAGTATAACCGCACGCTGGAAGGATTCAACGAAAGCACCCGTTTCATTGCCGAAGATCCTGACGGGGCTATCTGGATTGCTCATGGCGGACTGGGTATTTTCAGGGTGGTATTGAACAGTGAGCTTACCGCAGCTACCAAGGTGAGGGTTTACAATGAATCCGACGGCTTGCCATCAAGATACCGGAACTCCGTGTTTAAGATTGACAACCAGATCCTTTTTACCACAACGCTTGGCATATACCACTATGATAAGGCTAAAGATTCATTTGAACCAGATCCCTATTATTCAAATCTGCTGGGCAAAGAGCCGATAAGCGAACTTTCCGAAGACCAGGAAGGCAATGTCTGGTTCTTTAAGCCGAATGAGCTGGGGTTCATTCGTTCGGGCAGCGGGGGAGTGAAAATCGTGGAAAAACGCCCGTTCAATCCTTTGAGAAAACTTACAATTCCCGGATTTGAACACGTTAATGCAGTGAATGAGGCGAATATTTTTATCGCCTGCGAAAAAGGATTTGCACATTACGACCCCACCTTTCCTGTAAAATATCCGGAATCCCGCGAATGTTATATACGCACACTAACCGGCACCGGGGATTCAACCAAAACTTTTTTCGGTGGAATATTCACTGATAAGACCGGACAGCCTGTCAAGGTTCAGGACAATAAAAATCCTATTCAAATTCCTTATGCCTGCCACAATATCCGCTTCGAATTTTCAGTTCCCCTTTTTGATGATCCGGAAGAAATGCTTTTCAGCTATATACTCGAAGGATATGACCGCAGCACTAGCGAATGGTCGACAGAGGGGTTAAAGGAATATACCGGGCTCCGTGAAGGAACCTATGTTTTCAGGGTAAAAGGGAAAAGCATCTACAATATAGAAACCCCGGATGCCATTCTCACCTTCCGTATCATGCCTCCGCTTTACCGTTCTTTATTTGCGCTGGTCATTTATACCCTACTGATTTTGTCTATAATCGGCTACTCGATCCGATTAGTCGTTGCGCGAATCCGCCGCGAAAGAAAACATCTTTCCCTTAAACATGAACAGGATATTAATAATGCCAGGCAGCAGATGACTGAAGGATCGCTCGAGGCGGAAAAAAGGCTTGCCCTGCTTGAAAAGGAAAAACTTGAAGAAGAGGTGGAACATAAAAATAAGCAATTGGCCAGCTCCATCTCCGGGCTCCTTAAAAAGAATGAATTTCTGATCCAGTTGAAGGAGGAGATGGTTAAGATCGCTGATAAAACGGCCAATCCTATGGCAGAAGAAAAATTAAGAAAAATACTGACTAACCTTGAGGAAAATCTGGAAGCCGATAATGATTACGATCAGTTTGAAGATCATTTCGATGCGGTTCACGATAACTTCCTTAAAACCCTCAAGAAGCAGTTCCCCCAGTTAACCCCTAAAGACCTGCGCATGTGCGCTTATCTGCGAATGAACCTGAGCACAAAAGAGATCGCCCCGCTGCTGAACATCTCTCCCAGAGGTGTAGAGATCAGCCGGTATCGCCTGCGGAAAAAGATGAACCTCCCGCATGATGCCAATTTAATCGAATTTATGCTTAATATCTGATTATCTTATTATTACAAAATTATTGTTCATTCTTTCCTAAAGGCTTGATGTAGTAATGATGTAGCCGGGATGTGATCGTTATGTGTTTTTCACAAAATCAGCACAGGCAATATAGTATAGCTTTACTTGCACTAATAAGCGGGTTGTTTGCTTTCACAAGTGAGCTTCTTTTGCTGCCAGGTGATTTGGTGAAAATCGATTAACAATTTACTATAACCTAATGCTAATTGTATGTATTTGAAATTTAAACGATTATTAAAAGTGACCGCTGCCTTACTACTGTTCGGCATGGTTGTCGGCTCCGCCGCAGCTCAACAGCAGGGGCTTTTGGTTACGGGAACGGTTTCTGATGAAAAAGGAAACACGATGCCCGGCGTCAGTGTGTTGATTACTGGCACTTCCACTGGTACCACCACGGATGTTTCCGGGAAGTACTCAATCAACTTACGGGATAACGATAAAACATTGAAGTTCAGTTACGTTGGCTATCTGGCCATTACGGAGACCATTAATGGCAGAAAACAGATCAATGTTACGATGAAGCCATCCGCTATCGATCTCGCTGAAGCAGTGGTAGTGGGTTATGGCCTCCAGAAAAAGAGTCTGGTTACCGGGTCAATTGCCAAAGTCACCTCCCAGGAGATGGCCAGGGGAAACAACCTTCGTGTAAACCAGGCATTACAGGGAAAAACTGCAGGCGTTGTTATCATGAACAATTCAGGCCAGCCTGGCGATTTTGTTTCGGTCAGGATCAGGGGTATAGGCACCAATGGCGATGCTGAGCCTTTGTACATAGTTGACGGACTGCCGACCAACGGCTATGGCATTGATTACCTGAGCCCCTCGGATATTGAATCTGTTGAAATTCTTAAAGATGCTGCTTCGGCAGCCATCTATGGCGCCCGCGCTGCAAACGGCGTAGTCCTGATCACCACCAAACGGGGAGGCACCGGAAAAACCCAGATTACTTATGAAACGTATATGGGAGTACAAAATCCGTGGCGCAAACTGGATGTATTAAATAAAGATCAATACCTGATGCTGCAGAATGAGGCAGCCGGTAACGCAGGTCAGCCCTGGAAATTTTCAAAGGCCATGATGGATACACTCAACTATGACACCAACTGGCAGGACGAGATGTTCAATTATAATGCGCCGAAAGTTAACCATCAGATCACTTTCTCCGGTGGAAACAAAAAAGCAAGCTTCCTCAGTTCAATCAACTATTTCAAGCAGGACGGTATTGTTGCGAAAGGCAAATCGCAATTTGAGCGATTCACCTATAAACTGAGCACCGACTGGGATATGGGATTTGTTAAGGTAGGATCCAACATCGTTCTGGCTAACCTGAACAGCAAAGGCATTGCGGCTAATGACCATTTTGCGGCAACCAGCCTTATTCAGGCGCTTAACACCCCTCCGATCGTTCCGGTAAGATATGCCGACGGTTCATGGGCAACACCTGAAGATTTCGGCATCGGCATGCAGGAAATCACCAACCCGGTAGCTATGCTATCCTATACCAATGGCGCGACAAACACCTACAAAGCTGTAGGCAATGCTTTTGCCAACTTCGATTTCGGTGAGCTTTCCGAAGCTTTCAAAGGCCTGACTTTCCGCACATCATACAGCGGTGAATATGCAATTGTCGCAAGCCGCGGATACTCCCCGAAATATGACCTCGATGCCACCCACAAAACCCTGATAAACGGTGTTTCAAGGGGTGACGACCACTACATTAACTGGAACATCGAGAATGTACTTACCTATGACAAAACCTTTGGCGACAATCACCTGACCGCCCTGGTAGGTCACGCCGCACAGCGCAACCAATACAACAGCATCGGCGGGTCCAAGCAGGATGTCATCTTCACCGATTTCGAACACGCCTATATAGATAACGCTGTGGATCCTTTATCATCCACCGTTTATGGCGGTTACGGGGATCACACCATGCTCTCCTATTTCGGCAGGATCAACTATGATTATAAAGGCCGTTATATGTTAACCGCCATCATTCGCCGCGACGGTTCCTCAAGGTTCGGCTCATCCAACAAATTCGGGAACTTCCCATCAATCTCGGCAGGTTGGAACTTTGCAGAAGAATCTTTCATGAGCGGAACAAAATCATGGTTAAGCTATGGTAAACTGCGCGCCAGCTGGGGACAAAACGGTAATGAATCAATCGGCGATTTCCGCTATACTTCGATCATGGGAACAGGATCGATCTATTATTTCGGAATGGGTAAAACACAATATAATGGTATGGTGCCTACCCGAATTGCCAATCCGAGCCTGAAATGGGAAACCTCAGAGCAAACCGATATCGGATTCGACCTGGGCTTCCTGAATAACAAGCTGACTTTGACTGCAGATTTCTACAATAAGAAAACAAAAGACTGGTTAATCGAGGCTCCTGCCCCATTGCTGGTTGGAAACGTTCCCCCGGTTATTAACGGCGGCAGCGTACAGAACATGGGTTTCGATCTTGAACTGGGATATCGACAGTATATCGGGGCTCTCTATATCGATGCAAAATTAATAGGCAACACCAACAAAAATGAGGTTCTTGATATTCAAAATGCTGAAAAAAGACTCACAGGCGGCAACGGCGGATTCGGACAGTCCGGAATCGTTCGCGCAGTTGTTGGTCAGCCGCTTGGAGTATTTTATGGGGTGAAAACTGACGGCATCTTCCAGAATGAAGCCGAAGTTGCAGCTCACGTAAATGCCGATGGCAAACTGATTCAGCCAAATGCCCGTACCGACGCCGACTCC
>CAILAQ010000049.1 GCA_903832165.1 uncultured Bacteroidota bacterium
CTGTGGGTGAACAGGCAATGGCGTTCAGCCTGCCCAACCCGCTGTATCCTCCTGTATCCACCCGGGTTTTCGGACCCAGCTCGAGCCAGTTCGAATTGCCCGACTTGAATCCCGATCCTTCGGGCTGTTCAGCGGCAAACTTCATGTATTCAGCGTAGATCTGACCGGCCGGAGGAAAGGTTCCATCCGGATTAATTCTGGTCATCCAATAGTTTTCCCAGCGTCTGAAAGGCTTGTATCCGTCGCCGCGATGAGTGGGCCGGTTCTCCCAGTATTGATAAAATGCCCGCTGAATCTCAAAGAAATTGGCTTTCGGGTCCTGCATCAGCTCTATCCAGCGAGGATTGGTTGAGTAATCAGTTGCTGCCTGGCTGGTATTACTCTGCGGATAGGCACCAGCGCTAAAAGCCACAGATATCGCCAGGACACTCAGGAACCGTGAAAACGTTTTTTTCATTCTTTTTTATCTGACTACTGGATCGTTATCTTTTGTTTCCATTCCGAATCTTTCGACCGGATAATCAATTGATAAATCCCTTTTGCCTGTGCTCTCATATCCAGCTGCTCCGAACGATTTCCGCTGCCAGCTTCAATGGCCCTTTCAAGAACAACCTGACCATCTATGTTGATTACCTGCATCTTGATTTTACCGGTGATTCCGGAGCTCAGGTCAATGGTGAACTGTCCATGACTTGGATTCGGATAAGCAGTGATACCAACAGGATTTTCAACAGCTTTTGAGGAGGTTGTATTCAGGAAGAGGTCAACATCGTCCACTGCGGCTCCCCAGGCGAACTGGCTGGAATTATCATAATAGAAACCGATCTGCATGGCTTTGGTGAGGGCTTTCTCCGGAAGATTGAGTTCGGTGGTATCCCAGATCCAATCAACGGTGCTCGGTGGTTTTAAATCAACCAGCTTCACCCATGCACTGTCAGGATCAACCCGGTAATTCACGTTGAGCTTATCATACGTACGGTATTTCCGCATGGTATAGGCAAACTTAAGAGTGACGGTTTTCCCGGTAAAACTGCTCAGGTCGATTGTAGGAGTAACCAGGTAATCTTTTACAATAACCCCGTTGCCTGCAGCACTGCTGTTGGCAGCAAAAAAATGTCCGCTGCGGTTCGTTATGGCCAGTGTTTCCGCAGTACCCCAACGCCATCCTTCAAGAGAGAATTTGGAAGTCCAGCCTGCCGGACCGTTTTCAAAGGCCTGGGCATAAGGAAGCTTTATCTCAGACAGAATCGTTGCAAAAGCTTCGATAGTCGGAGCTGATTCTGTGTTGTTCTGATACTGTGCGGTAACTTTATACGTATAGGTAATGTCGGGTTCAACTTTTGTGTCGGTGTAAGTCAGACTGCTCACCATTTCGATAAACCTGTTGTCGCGGTATACATTGTACCCTTGAAGGCTGCCTTCGTAAAATGCCGGCGCCCAGGTAAGTTCAATAGTTTTATCCACGGCTGTTGCAGTCAGTAATGATGGGGGCAGCACGGCGCTGGTGGCGGCAAGGCTTGTTTCCCAGACACCTCTTCCGAACGTTGATGCCCTTAGCCGGGAATCGGCCCGGTTGCGCCTGTCATTATAAATCTCCAGTTCCGATACTCCGACAGAAACGGGGAATCCGGTCCCGAGCATCACCCAGTCGCCACCTTCGGCATCCTTATAATAGGTTCCGGCATCAGTTCCGACATATAGTCCTTCAAGACTGGATTTGTCGAATGCAATAGTGCTTATCGGAATGTTTGGAAGGTTTCCGGAGATGTTTGTCCAGGCACCGCCTTTATTCACAGATTTATATACTCTCTGGTTTAAGACCATATAAACGATATTGGGATCGTACGGATTAGTCTCCATATCTGAAGGAGTTCCGCCAACCGGCAGCGATGAGGTTATATCAGTCCAGGCAACCGGAGCTGACAGCAGGTTCGATGTCCTGAACAATTTACTGTCCGACCTCCACGCATACAAGAGGTTAAAATCAGCAGACGACTGCTCGAGTCCCGACATGTTGGAACTGTTGCTGCCAGCCAGATTCTCTGATATTTTAGTCCAGGTGATGGTCCCTGAAGATTTAACATTATCACTTTTCCAGATATTCTTATAACCCACAATCATCGTACTCCCACTACCTTCGCTGATGAGGAAAGGGGTAACCCAGGCACCATCTTCGGTAATGCCATTGGTGCCTTTGCCTGCAACGCCTCTGCCATTACTGTAATTAAAATACCGGGTTATTGGACCATAATAAATGGTGGTATAGCTGTAGGCCGCATCATAAGGGTCAACGGCACATTCCATGCCGTCGCCGCCGCCGGAATTAACCCAGTTGGTTCCGTTCCAGGTTGCGCTGCCGTTATCCTGCAACCCTCCGGTAATTTTCTTGCTATCCGAATTACTTACCCCGATTTTATAAAATTCGCCAATTCCTAATCCCTCACTGATTTCTATCCAGGTTCCTCCCTGGTTGGCAGTATAATAAGCACCACCGTCGTTACCAGCGTAAAGCCTGTTGTTCAAAGGATTATATGCCATGGTGTGTTGATCGGCATGCACCTCATTGGTACGGTCGCCCCACCAGTGAGAAGTAATCTGCCAGGTTTTTGCTCCGTCAATGGATTTCCAGATGTTCACTCCGCCAACATAAAGGATCAGCGCGTTGGTTGGATCAACGAACATGTCCAGATCATACCAGGCCTGACTTTTAGCGTCGGAGCCGTTATATTCATATCCAAGGATGTTTGGGGTGGTTGAAACGGTCGTAAATGTTACCCCGAAATTGCGTGAAAGGAAGCAGCCCTGGAACTGGGCAGCTCCTCCAACCAGATAAACGAGACTGTCGTTGGCCGGGGTTACCCCGATCACCAGGCGGCCTCCGGTCAGATAGCCGGTGGAAGCAGGTGAAAAAGTCCAGGTATCGCCGCTATTTACTGAGCGGTAAAATCCGTTGTTGGAAACAGCATAGACCACAGTTAAGCTGCCCGGACGGAATTTAACGTCACGAAAATTACTTGCATCAGGTGATGTTTTCACCCAATTGTTTCCCCCGTCAGTTGTTTTAAAAATCCCGCCGTTTGCTGCTGCAAGAATAAAATTCTCGTTTGTTGGAGCCTGCTCAAACATGCCAACAGTAACATTTCCCATGCCGGTATTTGAAGGGGCCCAAGTAGCACCCCCGTCGGTGGTGCGATAAACACCCAGTCCGTGGGAGTCGCCCCCGTCGCGGTCGCCTGTGCCGATCAGTATTGAATTTGGATTGGCTTTACTTACCAGGATGGCCGAAACACCTAAGGTCGGCTGTTTATCTGTTGTGGAAGCCCAGGTGTGGCCACTGTTATGGGTAACCCAAAGTCCGCCATTCGGGGCGCCAACATAAACTGTTGCGGTATCGACAGGACTGAAAGCAATGGCGTTAACGCGGCCAACACCATTGTAGCCGCCGAAGTCGGTGCGGCTTTTCGGGCCGAGTTCCGTCCATACAGCCTGTCCGGTTTTCAACCCTGCCTGCTCAGGATGGGCCTGAATATAATTGTTGTATTCGCGGGATACTTTATCGGGTGCCGGAAACGATCCATCTGCATTCACCCTGGATTGCCAGTAATATTCCCAGCGCTTAAAAGGTTTGTACCCTGTTCCCCGGGTGGCTTCGCGGCCTTCCCAATAGGCATAAAAAGCTTTCTGTGTCTCAAAGAAATTTCCGTTGGGATCCAGCATCATGTCAGTCCAGTAAGGATAGGATGCATAATCAGAAACTGTCAGGTTACTTCGATTCTGTGCGTGCGTCGTCGTAACAAATGAAACTGATATCAATACGATAATCAGGAAACGTAAAAGTGTTGTTTTCATAGGAAATTATATCTCTACTGGATTGTTAATTTTTGTTTCCATTCTGCATTGTTCACCCTGATGACCAGCTGGTAGATTCCTTTGGCCCGGGTACTCACATCAATCTTTTCAACAAGTGTACCTGAATTCTTATCGATTGTTTTTTCAAGTATTATCTGGCCCTTCAGATTATACATCACGATATCTACTTTGCCCGACATGCCGGAAGGAAGTTCAATGTTGAAACTGCCCTGGCTGGGATTCGGGAATACTCGTACAGTTAATGGATTTTCCATAACCTTCGTGGAAGTGGTATTCAGGAAAAGTTCCACGTCGTCAACTGCCGCACCCCAGGCAAACTGATTGCTGTTGTCGTAATAAAAACCAACCTGAGCTGTTTTTGTGAGCGCTTTGTCCGGGAGGTTGACCTGAGTGGTATCCCAAAGCCATGTCGTCAGGCTCGGCGGTTTTAAATCAACCAGCTTCACCCAGGCACTGTCAGGGGCAACCCGGTAATGTGCGCTGAACTTATCGTAGGTGCGGTATTTCCGCATCGTATAAGCAAATTTGAGAGTAATGGTTTTACCGCTATAACTGCTCAGGTCGACCGGCGGGGTGAACAGGTAATCCTTTACACTGATC
>CAILAQ010000050.1 GCA_903832165.1 uncultured Bacteroidota bacterium
AGCCTGGTCTTCAATCCTGCACCAATGCACAACAGCCAGTTCTCAATATCAGGGGCAACTGCAAAAACGGAATACTACCTGAGCTTTGGATTATTTCAACAGGATGGAATTATTGATAAATCGAGCTACAGGCGTTACACAATTAAAGCCAATAATACTTATCACCTGACCGATCACCTTAAATTTGGCAACAACTTTACGCTGGCCCCTTATTCACAGCAGAATGCCCCCAATGTTACCTATTCTGTTTACCGGGCCCAGCCACTGCTGAATCCATACTACCCCGACGGATCATTTGGAGTGGTATATAACGTCGGAAATCCGCTTGCCGACCTTGCCAATTCAAATAATTTTAATTCAGGTGTTCGTGGGGTAGGAAATATCTTTGGCGAGTATGCTTTCCTCGATGGATTTACCCTCCGTTCCAGTTATGGTATGGATGCGAGCTTTGGGAATTCGAAAAGCTTTACCCCGGCATTTACCGTCTATAATCCTGACGGGACAGCCACTCAGCAGCAAAATGTACTCAGCGATCTTTATAAGGGCAATTCACAAAATGTCAGCTGGCTATGGGAAAATACGCTGAACTATTCGAAATCATTTGGCAGGCATAGTATTAATGCCGTCGCTGGATATACCATGCAGGAAACCAAATCAGAATCCATGGGCTTGTCCGGGGAAAATGTTATCCGCAATGGCAGCGACTTCTGGTATATCGGTCCTTCCTATATATATGATCCGGCAAACAACGTAAATACCATCCAGTCCATTTCCAATGGGGTTGATCCCAATCAATATTATTCGATGTTATCTTACCTCTTCAGGTTGAATTATACCTTGATGGATAAGTATATGTTCACAGCTACTTTCAGGCGCGACGGTTCATCGAAATTTGCGGCGGCTAACAGATTTTCAAACTTCCCGTCACTGGCAGCAGGGTGGAATATCGGACGAGAGAGCTTTATGGAAAAACTGCCGGTATTTTCTTCGTTAAAACTTCGGGCCAGCTGGGGAATTATCGGGAATGAAAAGATCAGCTATTTTGATCGTTTCGCCAGGGTTGAGTCAGGCCTGGTTGCCGTCATTGGTGATCCGGATGCTGCCATAGCTGCTGCATCCTATGGAAAGAGCGGTAATCCTGATTTGAAATGGGAGAGCACAAAGCAGACTGATGTTGGCCTTGAATTCGGAATGCTGAAAAACAGGCTCACCGGCGAATTTGATTTTTATAACCGTATTACCGATGATATCCTTGTTGAACTATCAACCCCCGGACATATGGGCAACGGTCTGGGACAGAAAATCAGGTATAATGCGGGATCGGTTCTGAACAGGGGTTTTGAGCTAAACCTGAACTGGCGCGATGAAATCGGGCAATTTACCTATGGAGTGGGGGTGCTGGGTTCGACTGTTCATAATGAGGTTTTATCCATTGGAGGTGCCAGCGGCGTAGATTCATTACTGATTGGCGGATATCTTGGAAATGGACAGGCAGTTACCCAAAGCAGGGTAGGCCTTCCGATCGGGGCATTTTATGGCTATCAGACTGACGGAGTTTTTCAGTCGCAGGAAGAGCTCGATGCTTCTCCGCATTCTTCGCAGGCCGGAATTGGCGACCTTCGCTTTGTGGATACTAACGGTGACGGAAAACTAAACAGTCTCGACCGGACCTATCTGGGATCATCAATCCCGAAATTCATTTATGGATTCAATTTCGAGCTTGCCTTTAAAGGATTTGAACTTTCAGCCGATTTTCAAGGCCAGCTTGGCAACAAGATATTCAACGGGAAGGAGGTTGTCCGCCCTGATCCCTATAATTTTGAACAACATGTTTTTGACAGGTGGACCGGTCCCGGGACAAGCAATACCGAGCCAAGATCTTCTTTCGGTGGCTACAATTTTTCACTGTCAGACCGGTTTATTCAGAATGGTTCCTTTATGAGGCTCAGAAATATCATGCTGACCTACAAGGTGCCTGCATCAGTTACTTCAAGGCTGAAAATCAGTGAGCTGAGAGTCTATCTGAAGGGAACCAATGTTTATACCCTGACCCAATTTACCGGTTATACTCCGGAAATCGGGAGCTACGATGTATTGTCGAATGGCATTGATTACGGGACATATCCGGTTACTGCGGTTTATTCTTTAGGCCTTAACTTAACATTTTAAGCAAGATGAAAGCACTGATTAAAACAACCATAGCATCCGCCCTGCTCCTTCTCCCAATGACAGGATGTACCGATTTTCTCCAGAAAAACCCACAGGGCGAACTTACTCAGGAAGTATTTCCCAGTACTGCTTCCGATGCCTTACTGGCAACCAATGCTGTATATTCAACTATCCGCGACTGGTCATTTAATATGGGAGGTTATCCCATTTTGGACATCATGTCGGACGATTCTCATAAGGGAAGTAATCCGAATGACCAGTTAACGACACTCGGGCCATACGATAATTTTAAGATCACTGCTACAGCCGACGGTCTGGACAGATGGTGGAGCACACTTTATCAGGGAATAAAAAGGGCAAACGTGGTCATTGAAAAAGTTCCTGCCATTGTTATGGATGAAAAGGAGAAAATCCAATGCATAGCTGAGGCGAAATTCCTGAGAGCTCTTTATTATTTCGATCTGGTGCGTGCCTGGGGCGGAGTGCCGGTTGTTACCTCCACAACACCACCGATGCAATTGGCCAGGGCAACAAAGGAAGAGGTGTATCAGCTTATTGTTGAAGATCTGGGATTTGCCATCGCCAATCTTCCTGTCCGCAGTGCTGAAGCTCTCGCAGATCGCGGCCGTGCCACAAAAGGCTCAGCTCAGGCATTGATGGCCAAAGCTGCACTTTTCCAGAAGCTCTATGTTACCGCCGAAGAACAGGCCTTAGAGGTAATCCGTTCAGGTGAATATGAACTGGAACCTGATTTCGCTGATGCCAACAGCGTAAACGGAGAACATGGCATTGAATCAGTTTTTGAAGTCGGTGCCATGGAAGTTGAAGGAACTTTTGGAAATCAATTTGCCAATACACAGGGAGTCAGGGGTACACCTAACCGTGGATGGGGGTTTAACAGGCCGTCGGAAGCACTCAGGAATTCCTTTGAAGCCGGAGATCCCCGTCTGGACGCTACTATTATCGATGTTGGCGAGACTCTTGATGGCATCAAAATTCTCGGTGATGGGACCACTCCTGATGTCGAATATGATGAAACCGGAAAAATCACCCAACGGGAATGTTATAATCAGAAAGTATGGGTGCCTGGTAATAACACAATAACCCAGTTTGGACATAATAGGAGGCTGATCCGCTACGCTGATGTTCTTCTTATTGCCGCCGAAGCCCTGAATGAAAACAATAAACCCGCTGATGCGTTGATATACCTGAATAAGGTTCGTCAGCGTGCACGCGGTGGGAACTCTGCTATCCTCCCCGATGTTAAGGAAACTGGAAAAGACAAACTTCGTGTGCTGATATTGAACGAGCGTCAGCATGAACTGGCCTTGGAGAATAACCGTTTCTGGGATTTGGTGCGAAGCGGGAAGGCAGTGGAAGTACTTGGTCCAATGGGATTTGTTGAAGGGAAAAATGAACTTCTTCCAATTCCCCAGACAGAAATTGACATTTCACAAGGAATCCTTATACAGAATCCGAATTGGAATTAGCGGAATGAAATTTGACTAAACAATAACTAACATAAGTCTTACATTAAATGAACCATTTTATGAAAAGGAAAAAAGTCTTTTTGAGTGTTATTCTGGTATCCGCGATGTTCGGTGTAATGCTTAGCAGTTGCAAAAAAGAACCAACTGTATTTACCCTGAGCACCATGGTTGCCGGAACAATCGACCTTAACGGTGCCACAACCTCGAATGTCGTGCCGGTAAAGCCGGTTATCGTGGCTACTTTTAATACTGATGTTGATGCCGCTACCGCAATCCCTGCAAACGTCACTCTGCTGCAGGATTATGACAATTCTGCCATTGCAGTTACCGTAACCGCCAGCGGCTCAACAATTACCATCACACCTGCGACTGACCTGGGGAATGGAACCCTCTACAAACTAACCCTGTTAGCCGGATTGAAATCAGCCAATGCCCTGGCTTTGACATCAGTTACCCGAAGCTTTACTACGATTGGTACGTTTGTTCCAACCGGAAGTGTTGCTTTTTGGAGTTTCGAAGGTAATGCCAATGATGTTGTTGGAGCGTATGATCCTGCTGCCACCGGAATTGTTAATATTTCTTATAGTGCCTCGCGAAATGCAGCAGCCGGTTCAGCAGCTACGTTCGATGGTACAACCAGTATTATTGAGATTCCCAACGGGGATAAACTTATTAAAACTGCTGATTTCACCCTGAGTTTCTGGGTAAAAGCCGTTAGCCAGGAAAAAGGTCATTTTGTGATGGGGCTGGCTGCCTTTTATGGCTTCCAATTTGAGATTGCCGGTGATTTCAGTAATTGTAAACTGGCCGGACGCTATGATGTTGGTGGAACAAAAACAACTTCTGAAGATCTTTGGTTTCCCGGCAATGGTCAAACCCGCGACAACGGTGGCTGGCAGGGTTGGATTTTCAATAAGGACCTTACGGGTTCCGGTGGAGTCGCAGTCTTGCTGAAAGATAAATGGGCCCACGTGGTTTGTACCTACAGCAGCGCTACAAAAGTTGGTACCATGTACATCAATGGCGAAAAAATGAAAGCCCAGGATTTCAACCTTTGGCCTGAAGGCGATGACAAACGCAGTGTTACCGGGATGACTTACGCCGGTGTTGCTCCGGAAACTGTCAACGAACTGGCATTCGGATTTATCCAGTCGAGGGCAGGAACCCTTTGGGATACTGAAGCCTGGGGCGGTTACGATTTCCCTGGAGCTAACCACTTCAAAGGTCAGCTCGATGATGTCAGGATCTTCCACAAAGCCATTACTGAGACCGAAATCAGACTAATGTATAATTCTGAAAAGTAGAATTGGTTAAGAAAATCCGGGGAGGATCCGGATAATCCCGGACCCTCCCTTTATTATCATTTCAACAGATTGAATAAAATAGTTTTTCTGGTTATTGCCTTTTTCAGTACTCTTTTAGCGGCAGTTTCCTGCAAACCCGATAATCCGCAAAACCATGGAACCATGCAATTGGTCAGGGTGGAGGCTGGAAGTATTATCCTTAATTCTGATGTTCCTGCAACCGGTATCGCGGCTGATGCGGTTTTTACCATCGAGTTCAGCAGCGCCGCTGATACTGCTTCTCTTCATAGTGGAATTACATTAAAAAATGATGCCGGCACAATAACAGCATGCCATTATTCTTTTTCAGCCGATCTGTCCTCGGCAACGCTGGATCCTGTCAGCACCCTTGATTATTTAACGAATTATACGCTCGATGTCAGCTCCGGAATTAAAGGAATAAACGGGGAAAGCTTTCCGGGTGTCAAATATAAACTGACTACAATAGGCGGCAAACTCACGCTTGTGAATGTTTCACTCAACGGAATCCCTTTCAAAAATTCGAAACCGCTGGCCAATATCGATTTGAACCAGGTAACCCTCGTGGCAGAATTTTCTGCTCCGTTAAGCAACTCCGGATATCAATCCTATTTTACCCTTTCAGGCGGCGCCCAAATGACAGCAACCCTTTCCTCCGACAGCAAATCGGTGACTCTGAGTAATTCTCAGCCTTTGAAGGGGTATAGCAGGTATTCCTATAATATATCATCGAATCTTACCTCCCTGGCCGGGTATTCATTCGATGGATTTTTCAACTCTTTTTTTACCTGCATGGATTCAACAGACAAGTACCCGAGAATATCGGATGAAGAACTGTTGGATAAGGTGCAACAGCAGACTTTTCGATATTTCTGGGATTTTGGTCATCCTTCCTGCGGAATGGCCAGGGAAAGGAATTCCTCTGGAGATATTGTTACCACCGGCGGTTCCGGGTTCGGCATAATGGCAATGGTGGCAGGTATGGAGAGGGGATTTATCACCAGGGCTGAAGGGCTGTCGAGGTTAGACAAGATTTTGCATTTTCTGGAAACCTGCGACCGGTTCCACGGTGCCTGGCCTCACTGGCTCAACGGAGCCACCGGCAAAACCATTCCATTCAGTCAAAAGGATGACGGTGCCGACCTGGTTGAAACGTCTTTTATGATCCAGGGATTACTGGCCATGCGGGAGTATCTCGATCCCTCGTCAGCAACGGAAGGTGCACTGGCCGGCCGGATCACCGGTTTATGGGAGTCGGTTGAGTGGACCTGGTTCCAGAATGGTAAGGATGTCCTTTACTGGCATTGGTCGCCCAAGAATTTGTTTATTATGAATATGCAACTCCGCGGATATAATGAAACTCTGATAAGTTATATTCTGGCAGCTTCTTCGCCAACGTATCCTATTCCTGCTTCGGCCTACCATAACGGATACGCAAGCAACGGTGCCATACGAAACGGCAAAAAATATTTCGGCATTACCCTTCCTCTGGGCGGAGATTTTGGTGGACCCCCTGTTTTTTACTCATTATAGTTTTCTGGGGTTGGATCCGCGTAATTTACTCGACGATTATGCCTCTTACTGGGAACAAAATGTTAGCCAGTCATTGATAAACATGAATTATTGCATTGCCAATCCGAGAAGTTTTATTGGTTACAGTGCTGATTGCTGGGGTCTTACTGCAAGCGATAACCAGTCGGGTTACAGTGCCCATTCTCCAACCAACGACCTTGGGGTGATTACGCCAACCGCTGCCTTGTCCTCACTGCCTTATACTCCGGAACAATCGATGAAAACCATGCGCAATTTTTACTATAAGCTGGGTGATAAACTCTGGGGTCCTTACGGATTCTATGACGCGTTTAATTTGACATATGCCTGGTGGGCAGATTCTTATCTGGCAATAGACCAGGGCCCGATAGTTGTTATGATTGAAAATTACCGGTCAGGTTTGCTGTGGAATATGTTCATGAAAAATCCCGAAATTAAGGCAGGGCTTTCCAAGTTAGGTTTTGCCTATTAAACTGTAATTTATGAAAACAACTCTGATGAGGTTTGCTGCGCTGGCAATCGTCTTTGGCTACCTCTTTACAGGATGTGCAAAACAGGATGATGCAAATAGTACTCGCGGGAAATTTGTTAAATCTCTCTTGTCAAAGATGACCATGGAGGAAAAGATAGGCCAGATGACCCTGTACACCAGTGGCTGGGATGTCACCGGTCCGGTATTGAATGAGAATTATCGGAAAGATATCCTTGCAGGTCGCTGCGGAAATATTTTCAATGCCCACACTGTGACTTACAACCGGGAACTTCAGAAATTCGCTATGGAGAATACAAGGCTGAAGATCCCTCTTTTGTTTGGTTACGATGTCATTCATGGCTATAAAACGATCTTTCCGGTGCCATTGGCTGAATCGTGCTCGTGGGATCTTGCTCTTATTGAGAAATCAGCACAACTTGCAGCCAAAGAAGCTGCATCAGCCGGACTTAACTGGACTTTTGCACCCATGGTGGATATTTCCCGCGATCCGAGATGGGGCAGGGTGGCCGAAGGTGCAGGTGAGGATCCTTACCTCGGGAGCCTGATCGCAGCTTCGAGAACGAGGGGTTTTCAGGGCGCCAGCCTTGATGATCCCTTAACACTGGCAGCCTGTGTCAAGCATTTTGCTGCCTACGGAGCAGCAGAAGGCGGACGCGATTATGGAACAGTGGATATGTCAGAGAGATCCCTGAGAGAAGTTTATCTGCCAACCTACCATGCAGCAGTTAACGCAGGCGCTGCAACGGTAATGTCCTCATTTAACGAAGTCTCCGGTGTGCCGGCCACTGGTAACCGCTTTCTGCTGACTAAGATCCTGCGGGAAGAGTGGGGATTCAAAGGCATGGTTGTCACCGATTATACCTCTATCAATGAAATGGTTAAGCATGGCTATGCAGCTGATGAAAAGCAGGCCGGAGAACAGGCGGTTTCGGCCGGGGTTGATATGGACATGCAGGGAGCCGTTTATCAGAATTTCCTCATAAAATCAGTTAAAGAGGGTAAAATACCTGAAAGTGTTATCGATCAATCGGTTGTGAGAGTGTTAAATCTCAAATATGATCTCGGGTTATTTGAAGATCCTTACAGATATCTAAACAATCAGCGGGAAAAAGAGAATACACTGTCTGAAGAAATGCTGGCCCACTCCCTCGAGATCGGACGAAAGTCAATTGTTTTACTGAAGAATGAACCGTTCAATGGCGTGAAAATTCTGCCAATATCCCCTGAGGTGCATAAAATTGCACTCATTGGCCCTCTGGCTGATAACCGGGTGGATATGATGGGCACCTGGCATGCAGCCGGTGATGAAACGCGTGTTGTTACCGTTCTGGAAGGCCTGCGTAAAGCACTTCCTCAATGCCAGATTAACTTTGCTGCCGGTTGCGAAACTTCCGGTGAGAATCGTTCCGGCCTCGACGAAGCAATTCGTCTGGCCTCCGGTTCGGATCTTGTAATTCTTGCTTTAGGGGAAAATTACGTTCAGAGTGGTGAGGCAGCCAGCCGTTCGATCCTGGGATTGCCCGGTGTACAGCAGGAAATGCTGGAAAAACTTTCTGCCTGTGGCAAACCGGTTGCAGTGCTTCTGATGGCCGGCCGACCACTGGTGATCCGATGGATGGCAAACCATGTACCGGCAATTTTAAATACTTCACACCTTGGCACAATGGCCGGGGAAGCCATTGCGGATGTTCTGACCGGAAAATCCAATCCGTCCGGAAAATTAACCATGAGTTTTCCACGGGATGAAGGACAGATCCCAGTTTACTATTCAATGAAAAATACCGGCAGACCGCTCGACCCGGCTAATAAGTACACCAGCAAATATCTTGATGTGCCCAATGAACCATTGTATCCCTTCGGATATGGGCTCAGCTATACTTCTTTCGGATATTCTGAACTTAAATTGAGTTCAGACCATCTGTCCATGAAGGATTCCCTGTTAGTTTCAGTGCAGATAAAAAATATCGGACAGATGGCCGGAGAAGAAATTGTGCAGCTGTATATCAGAGACCTGGTTGGCAGCGTTACCCGGCCCGTTAAAGAATTGAAAGGTTTTCAGAAGCTAATGCTGCAACCCGGTGAATCCAAAGAGGTTAAATTCATCCTCCGTGCGGATGACCTCAGGTTTTATACCTCAAATATGACTTTTGCCGCTGAACCGGGACTGTTCAGGGTAATGGCCGGCACAAGCTCCATGCAATACCTCGAGGCAGGATTTGAGCTGAAATAGTATATAAGGATTGGAGCAGAATTTAATCTCCTCACCTTCTAATAAAATATCCGGCTGAGGTGGCGATCGAAGAGATTCGTATAAACCTGTTCCTCGATCGGTTCCCTGTAATGGTCCAGCGCATCCATAAATTCCTTTCCCATGGATGCCGCAACCTTATATGATATATGAATCAATTGCCTGAAGTGGGGATTATATTCCCGACAGGACTGATCGTGAATCAGGGTTTTCGCCAGGCGGGCGGAGTTCCATGTAAGCACTTCCTTTGGCGGAGGAAGCTTCTTCTGGTCAATATGAAGAACAGATAAATAGGGTGCTGCCATCTCATCATACCTGCTTATTCCCTGACAATAGATCTCCTTGGCCAGGCGGAGTCCTTCGCCACCACCGCGAGCCAGACCAATCACCTCTTCGAGCCAGGTGGTACCTGCTGTCTTTACATGAATCCCTGATCTGTTTTTCAGGATAATGTCCCTTATAATAGGATAAATGGAGAATTTATCAGATCCGGAATGAATGCTTAATTTTATATCGTGCTCAAATTCGAATTGTTCCCTAACCAATTTCAGTATTTTGATATCCTGCCCGAATTCATTAGCAAAGCCTTCGGTATCGCCTTCGTAATCCACTCCCTTCGGAAATAGTCCGGTAAACTTTGGGGCAATGGTATGAGGCTGAATATCCAGATGTTTCAGCTCTTTGAGAATGAAATACAGGTCCAGCGGACTTTGCGCGACCGGAACTTCATCCATCGATACCTCTATTATCGCATCCGGTTTTTTTGCTGTTATATATTCATGTAATCGTCTGACTTCATGTATTGCAGAGAGATACGTGCTGGCAAAGCCGGAAAGATCATATTTGTCAGCTTCCTCGCTGAAACCTGAAATGCCGGTGGTGAATGTTCGCTTCAAAAAATCAGCCTTGAGTTTTGCATCGGCGGCTTTCCCGATCGAGCCGGCAACATCAATGGTGAAAAAATCACTGAAGTCAATGAATCTGTCCACATTTTCCATGGTAATGTGATCGGCATCCACAAAATAATTCCCTGCCCAGCCATTCGCCTTTACAGCTTCATCAG